>DASRYP010000355.1:0-35181 GCA_035687165.1 Actinoplanes sp.
CCCGGCGGCGCTCGGCGCGACGATCAACGACGTGCTGCTCGGCGCGCTCGGCGTGGCCGTCACCCGGTGGAGCTCCGCGCCGGCCGTGGTGGTCGCTCTGGAGGGCCACGGTCGGGAGGAGCACCTGGTGGCCGGGGCCGACCTCGCCGGCACGGTCGGCTGGTTCACCAACATTTTCCCGGTCCGCCTCGACACGTCCGGGATCGATCTCGGCACCGGGGGAGCGGCGGTCGTCGCCGCCGTCGCCCGGGTGCGCTCGCAGTTGGCGTCCCTGCCCGACAACGGCATGGGCTACGGGCTGCTGCGCTACCTCAACCCGTCCACCGGCCCGGCCCTGGCGGCCCTGCCGCACCCGCCGATCCAGTTCAACTACATGGGACGCTTCGACTTTCCCGAGGCGGCCGACTGGGAGTACGCGCCCGAGGCCGAGGCCGCCGAGAACGGTGCCGACGACGCCATGCCCGAGACGTACGAGCTCGTCGTCAACGCGCAGACCGAGGACCGGCCCGGTGGTCCGCAACTGACCGCCACCTGGGCCTGGCCGTCCGCTCTGTTCGCCGAGGACGAGGTCGGCCGCCTCGCCCGAGCCTGGTTCGACGCCCTGCAAGACCTGGTTTCCCACGTACCCCACTCGCCCGAGGAGATTCGATGAGCACCAACCCGTTCGACAACGCCGACGGTACGTTCCTGGTCCTGGTCAACGACGAGAACCAGCACAGCCTCTGGCCCGTCTTCGCCGAGGTCCCGGCCGGCTGGCGCACCGTGCACGGCCCGGCCCCGCGCCAGGACTGCCTGGACTACGTCGACACCAACTGGACCGACATGCGCCCGCAGAGCCTGATCGACGCCGACCGCTGAGAGCGGCGGCCCACCGAACCGGCCGAGCTGCCTGAATTGTCCGATCAGGTGAAGGAGGGCGCTGATCAGACGAAAACGGTGGCTCGGACCGGCGCGGTGACCGACAGTGAGGGGAGCGAGTCCGACCGGCGCTGGGAGTGGCCCGATGTCGCACGACCGTACTTCCCCGAGCGGCAGCATGTCACCGGGCCGCGGGGTTTCACCGGGCCGCGGCGTTTCACCGGGCCGACGGCGGAAGCCGCTCAGCCCGTTGCCCGCGGTGCTGCTGGCCGTGGCCGCGGTGGTGCTGCTGTTCCTGGCCGGCGTCGCGGTGCAGCGGCAGGGTGCGGCCACCGGCACGCCGGCCCAGGCCTCGCCGAGCCCCAAGGCGCCGCCGCCACTACCCGGGCTCGGCGCGAAGGTGCGCGACGGCCATTTCGAGTTCGTGGTCGCCAGAGTCGACTGCTCACGCACGACTGTCGGCCTCGAGCACCTCAAGCGCACCGCGAAGGGCAAGTACTGCGTGGCCGTCCTGTCGGTGCGCAACTTCGACGACGAGCCGCACTACTTCGTGGGCCGCGCGCAGAAGGCCTTCGACACCAAGGCCATCTCGTACGGCAACGACGATCTCGCCGGCCTCTACGCCAACCGTGACACCCAGACGTTCCTGGAGAAGCTCGACCCTGGCGAGCGGGTCACCGGCCGGCTGGTCTTCGACGTCCCGAAGACGGTGAAACTCGCCGCCCTGGAACTGCACGACTCGCTGCTGTCGGGCGGGGTGAAGGTCACCGTCTGAGTCAAGCGAACACTTCGCGCCGCCCGGGAGCAGGCGCGGGCGGGGCCGGCGGGGGCGGGGCCGGCGGTCGGGGCATCGGTGAACGTCGAACGTTCGGGGGAGATCGACTCGCCGTCGGGCCGGTTAAGGTCGGGCCGTGATGCGGGAAGCGCTTCAGGCCACGGCTCGCCGCGCCGAAAGAACGACGGTGGGGGGTCGCACTGCCCTGCGGTATGTGCGGGCCACCGTCGCGGTCGCCGCGATCGGCACCGTCTGGTGTGTGGTGTATCTGAAAGCCGGAGTCGGCCCCGAAGCGTTCGCGTATGTGTTCGTCCCGATCAGTGGCGTGGTCGCGACCGCGTCCGTTCAGGACCTGATTCGGCGGGACCGTGGCCTCGATCCGGTCGCCGGACGGTTCTGGCGCGCGGTCATGGTCGCCGTCGGCGTTATCACGGCCGGCTACGCCTGGCTGGCCGTGGACATGCTCGCCCACGTCGACCAGGTTCACACCCGCGGCATACCGGCACCGGCGGCGGCCTGCGCGGCCATCGGTTTCGTGATCGCCCTCTGGGCGCTGGGCCGGGTGCCGGTCGTGGCGGCCGGTGGTGCCGAGCGGTGGCGCGTGGTGCTGGACCGGATGATCGCGTTCCTGGGCTGCGCGGCCGTGTCGTGGTATCTCGGGCTGGCTCCGCTGCTGTCCGCCCGCGAGCCGTTGAGCGGGCCGGCGACGCTGCTGGTCGGGCTCGGTCTGCTGGTCGCGGTCGGTGCCGCGACGAAGGTGTCGTACCTCGTCGGCGGCCCGGTCGACCGCGTGGCGATCCGGTTCATCGCGGCCGCCGGAGGTGTACCGGCCGGGGTCGTCGCCGTGCTCACGGTGCAGTTCGGATTCCTCGCCAGTGTGCCGGCTCAGGCGATCGTCCTGCCGTTGGCCCCGCTGATGATCACGCTCGGCGTCGCTGCCCAGGGCCGCGCCGATGCCGGGCCGCGCCGCGATCCGGGCCGCCCGAGTGTGCTGTTGCCGTACCTGGCGATGATATTGGTCGACGTACCGCTGATCGGCGCCGCGTTCGGCACGCCGTTGCGCTGGCCGGTCGGGGTGGTCCTGATCGCCGCCGTCGTGGTGACCGCGTTGGTCATGGTCCGGCAATACCTCGCGTACCTGGAGAACGCCCGTCTGCTCCGGAACTCGCGCGTCCAGGAGGAACGGTTGCAGTACGAGGTCAGCCGCGACGGACTGACCGGGCTGGCCAACCGAGCCCTCTTCCGGGACCGGCTCACGATCGCGCTGGCCGCCACCGGTCCGGCCGCGGTTCTGCTCATCGACCTGGACGACTTCAAGACCGTCAACGACCTGCTCGGGCACGGGGTCGGCGACCGGCTGCTGGTCTCGGTGGCCGGGCTGCTGCAGGCCGAGGTGGGGGACAGCGGTCTGCCGGTACGGGTGGGGGGCGACGAGTTCGCCGCGGTGCTCACCGGCGCCGACCCCGAGGACCTGGCCGTCCGGCTGCTGGCCGCCCTGTCGCACCCGATCAGTGAGCACCGCCTGCTGGTGCAGGCCAGCATCGGGATCGCCGTCGCCGCGCCCGGCGCCACCGTCGACTCGATCCTGCGGAACGCCGACGTCGCGCTGTACACGGCCAAGCAGCAAGGCAAAGCGGGTTTCGTACGCTACGTGGACGGCATGGGGGAGCCCGTCCTGGCCCACATGCAGCTCGGGGGCGAGCTGCGGGGGGCCCTGGACAACGACGAGTTCCGGGTGGTCTACCAGCCGATCGTGCGGCTGGACGACAACCGCCTGATCGGGGTCGAGGCCCTGGTCCGCTGGCAGCACTCGACCCGCGGGGTGGTCGGTCCGGGCGAGTTCATCCCGGCCGCCGAACGGACCGGCCTGATCGTGCCGTTGGGCCGGTTCGTGCTGCGCGAGACCTGTCGCCAGGCCGCGGCGTGGCTGGCCGAGTTCGGGCCGGACGCGCTGAAGGAGGCCGGGCTGAACGTGTCGGCGCGGCAGTTGCACGACCCCGACTTCGTGTCGGACGTGGCCGGTGCGCTCGCCGACAGCGGGCTGCCCTGCGAGCGGCTGGTCCTCGAGGTGACCGAGTCGGCGGTGCTGCGCGGCCAGCAGGTCTCCCGGGCGCTGCACGAACTCGACCGGATGGGTGTCCGTCTGGCCCTGGACGACTTCGGCACCGGCGAGTCGTCGCTGAGCCTGTTGCGGGCCTTCCCCGCCGCGATCGTCAAGCTGGACAAGTCGTTCGTGGACGGGATCGAGATCGACGACGGCCAACCGGCCGCCGCCGACGCCCGGCAGGCGGTGGCCCGGGCGGTGATCCAGCTCGCGCACGCGCTCGGCCTGGACACCGTGGCCGAGGGGATCGAGAACCCCGAGCAGGTGGCCGCCCTCCGCGAGCTCGGCTACACCCTCGGCCAGGGCTTCCACCTGGCCGAGCCGATGACCGCCGAGGCCGTGTCGCGCCTGCTGGCCCGCCAGTGTTCCGGGACGCTGTCGGCCCCGGCGGAGATCGGTACTCAGGCGCGATAACGGCTGCGCAACTCGCTCGCCTGGGCGGTGGTGTCGGCGACGACCGCCGCCGCGCCCTTGACCGAGTCGACCAGGCCGACGCCCTGACCGCTGAGCAGAGCCATCTCCTCCCGTTCCGCCGCACTGTTCACCGCGTGGGGATCGGGCCGGGCGTGGCGGCTGGGCCGTGGTCCTCGAAGTCGTACGTCGTGGTCAGGCCTTCGGGGAGGTCGGGGACCAGGGCGTTGGTGCCGTCGACGACCTGGACGTAACGGCGGCCCTGGAAGATCGAGTAGCTTCCGTCGGCGACGCGGTCGATGCGGAAGAGCTGCGCTGTCGCGGCCGGGTCGCAGGTGCGCACGCGCACGCTGCCCGGGGCGGCGTCGTGCACGGCCGTCATACAGACCTGGTTGCCGTCGCGCGGCGCGGCCAGCGTGATGCGGAATCGGTTGCCCTCGGGGCGCAGGACCCATAGCGACGGCTCGGTCGTGGCCCGTACCCGATCGTCGTCCTGGCCGACCGCCAGCGCCGTCCCTTTCAGCCCCGGCACGAGCACCCGGGCCTGCCGCCGGCCGCCCAGAATGTCCTGCGGGCCCGCCGAGGTGGTGGGCGCGACCCAGCGCGCGGTGCCCACCACCTCGCCCGGTTTCAGCAGCAGCGGTGTGCCGGCCGCCACGGCCAGCGCGACCAGCCCCGCGCCGGCGCCGGCCAGCCGACGCCGCCGGCGTTTGTCGCTGCGGTGACGCAACGTCTGCGCCGCGGGCAGCACCGTGACACGCCGGATCTCGTCGGCGATCGCCTTGAGGCCGTCGTCCGGGTCAGCCATGCGTCGGCTCCTGGGTCGGCGCCGGGGTCGGCTCCTGGGTCAGCATTCCGGCCATCGCCCGCCGGCCGCGGACGAGGTACGCCTTGACGGTCCCGACGGGCACCTGCATCTCGGCGGCCACGTCGGCGACGCTGAGATCGTTCAGGTGGTGCAGCACGACGGCACGGCGTTCCTTGGGGCTCAACCGCTGCAGTGCCTGAAGTAACGCTACGTGGTCCTCGTTGAGGCCGGGCACGCTCTGGTCGCCGGTCGCCCGGTGGTGTGCGCGTATCCGGTTGAACGTCTTGCGCCAACTGCTCACCGCGGCGCGGGAGGCGACCCGGCGTACCCAGGCCTCCGGGCTGTCCGCCGCCCGTACCTTGGGCCAGTGCTGCCAGGCGCGCATGAACGCCTCGGCCACGGCGTCCTCGGCCTCGGTGCGGTTGCCGGTCAAGGCGTAGACGTGTCCCACGACCCGTCCCGCACAGGCCGCGTAGAGGGCGTCGAACTCTTCGGCATCACGCATGTGACCTGCGCCCCTCCGAAGCCTCGTCCCGTTGTGCCGTCGCATGGAACCCCGCGAGGGCACCCGGCCGAACAGGCGCGGGGTGAGTTAGTGATCATCGTCACCCTCCTGGTGATCAACCGGCCGGCCGGGTCAGGCGTCATCGTGCCGAACCCCGGGACGGGCCCGTGGCGGAGAGGACGATGTGCGACGACGGCAACGACGCGCCCTGACAGCCGGAGCGCTCGCGACTGCACTGGTCGTGGCGGGCCTGGCGGCGCATCCCGCGAACGCGCAGGTGAAGCCGCACGGCGTGCCCGGCGGGCCCGGAACTCCCGGCACCTTCACGCTGATCACCGGCGACCGGGTGACGCTGGACGCGAAGGGTGTCACGGAGATTCAGCGGGCCCCCGGCCGGGCCGGCATGCGGTTCGTGAGCAGCCGGGAGGGTGGCCACCAGTACGTCGTCCCGGCGGACGCGGCGCCGCTGCTGCGCGACGGACGGCTCGACCGCCGGCTGTTCGACCTCACCGCGCTCGGTGAGTTCGGCTACGACGACCGGGCGGCCGACCTGCCGCTGCTGGTCGCCTACCCGGACGACGCGGCCCGGGCGCGGTCCGCCGCCGTCGGAGGTGACGCCCGGGTGCGGGCCGACCTGCCCGCCGTCCAGGCGCTGGCCGTCCGGGCGAGCCGGGACGACCGGGCCACTCTCTGGGCGTCGCTCACCCGCGGCACGACCGCCGTGCGTACGCTCACTCCCGGCGTCACCCACGTCTGGCTGGACGGCAAGCGGAAGGTCTCCCTGGACCGCAGCGTGCCGCAGATCGGCGCCCCGGCGGCCTGGGCGGCCGGCTACGACGGCACCGGCGTCACCGTCGCCGTGCTGGACACCGGGATCGACGCCGGGCACCCCGACTTCGCCGGGCACCTCGCGGAGGTCCGGGACTTCACCGGCGGCAACGACCCCAGCGACAACGTCGGCCACGGCACCCATGTGGCGTCGACCATCGTGGGCAGCGGAGCGGCCTCCGGCGGTAAGTACCGCGGCGTGGCCCCGGGCGCGAAGCTGCTGGTCGGCAAGGTGTGTGCGACGACGGAGTGCCAGGACTCGGACATCATCACCGCCATGCAGTGGGCCGCGCCGCGGACGCGGGTGGTTAGCATGAGCATCGGTGGCACCGACACGCCGGGCCTCGACCCGCTGGAGACCGCGGTCCAGGACCTGAGCCACCAGTACGGCACGTTGTTCGTGGTCGCCGCCGGCAACGAGGGCAAGCCGAAGTCGGTATCCTCGCCCGCCACCGCGGACGACGCCCTCGCCGTCGCGGCCGTCGACGCCGACGACGTACGGGCGTACTTCTCCAGCCGTGGTCCCCGCCTCGGCGACGACCACATCAAGCCGGAGATCAGCGCCCCCGGCGTCGACATCGTGGCGGCCGCGCCCGGCGGCGGCTACCAGCCCATGTCCGGCACGTCGATGGCCACCCCGCACGTCGCCGGCGCGGCCGCGATCCTCGCCGGGCAGCACCCGGCCTGGACCGGGCCGCAGCTCAAGGCCGCGCTCATGGACTCGGCCGAGCCGGGCGCCGAGGACAGCCTGTACGAGCAGGGCGCGGGCCGGGTGGACGTCGCCCGCGCGGTGGCCCAGCCGGTCGTCGCCGACGTGCCCGCCATCGACTTCCCGGTGCAGCGCTGGCCGCACGCCGACGACACCCCGATCAGCCAGGTCGTCGGCTACCGCAACACGGGCACCGCGCCGGTCACCCTCGCGCTGACCGTCGCCCCGGCCCCGGCCGGCATGCTCACCGTCAGCCCGGCCACCCTGGTCGTGCCGGCCGGCGGTCACGCCCAGGCGACGATCACCGTGGACACCCGGGTCAACGCGCCCGACGGCGTCTACCAGGGTGCGTTGACCGCCGTCGGCGCCGGGGACCTGCGGGTCCGCACGCCGTTCGCGCTGAACCGCGAGATCGAGAGCTACGACGTCCACGTCCCGCACACCGGGCGGGACGGCAAGCCGGCGACCGACTACACCACCGTGGCGGCGAACCTGACCACCGGTGAGCTCACCACGCTGACCGGGCAGCCCGGCGGTGGCACGCTGCGGCTGGCCACGGGCCGGTACGCGTTCTACAGCACCATCCACGAGGGCGACATGTCGAGCCTGCTCGTGCAGCCGGTCCTGGACGTGCACGGCGCGGTCACCGAGGCGGTCGACGCCCGGACGGCCAAGCCGGTCGCTGTGACCGTGGCCCAGCGGGACGCCGCACCGACCGGGATCAACGTGAGCGCGAACTGGGACGATGGTTTCCGTTACCCCGGCGTGCAGCTCAGCGGAGTGTCGTTCGCGGACGTCTTCTTCGGCCGGCTCGGACCCGCGGTCACGGCCCCCGAGTTCACCGCTACGCTGGGCGTCGGGCTCGCCCGCCCGGGACGGAACAGCCCCTACACGTACGATCTGGCGTACGTCAGCAAGGGCGACATGGTCACCGGCCTGTCGAAGAAGCTGTCGTCGGCCAACCTCGCCACCGTGAAGGCGACCTACCGGAGCCAGTCGAGCGCGACGACCGGCGTCCGCTTCCACCGTGCGGCGGCTCCCGGCGGCTCCGGCCCGATCGGTTCCAGCACGCCGTTCGACCTGCCGTTCCACTCCACCGAGTACTACAACACCGACGGTGGCATCGTTTGGACCTCGACGTTCCTCGAAGGCGCGAATCTGACCACCCAGGAGTCGACCTTCAAGCCCGGCAAGTCGTACGCCCAGATCTGGAACGCGGCCCCCTTCGGCCCCACGCTGAGTCAGCCGCCGGCCTGGTCGCCGACGGGGTACGTGGGTCGTAACGGGGACACCGTCTCGATCGCCGCACCGCCGATGTTCGGCGACGCCACCGGTCGTCCCGGGAGCCGCGACGACGTGCGGGTCCACCTCCGGCTGTCGCGCGACGGCACGGAGATCGGTGCCTCGGACAGCCCGTACGCGGACTTCGCGGTGCCCGCCGCCAAAGCCACCTATCGCCTCGAGGCGACGGCGACCCGCGGCGCCCCGGACACCCTGTCGACCTCGGTCTCGGTGGCCTGGACGTTCACCTCGGCCCACTCGGCGGCGCCGGAGCGGCTGCCCCTGACGACGGCTCGGCCCACGCCGGTGCTCGACGAAACGAACACGGCCCGGGCGGGCCTGCCGTTGCTGATCCCGGTGGCGCTGGACCGGCAGACCGGCTCGAAGGTCGCGGCCAACCGCAAGCTCGGCGTCTCGGTCTCGTTCGACGACGGCAAGACCTGGTTCACGGCGCCGATGCTCGGCAACGTCGCCCTCGTCCTGCACCCGCGCCGGTCCGGTTTCGTCTCGCTGCGGGTGACGGCCACCGACACCGCGGGCGATTCGGTGACCCAGACGATCCTGCGGGCGTACCGGATCGCCTGACCTACGGCTCGGGTCCGGCAACCGCCGTCGGTCAACCGACCCCGGCCGGCTGCGGCATCGCGGGTGTGGTGGCCAGCGGTATACCCGGACCCGAGCTCTCGCTGTGGCCACGCTGCTGGTGGAGGTGTTCGGTGGCGATGGCGGTGAGGTCGAAGTGGGGCACGAGCCGGTTCTCCTCGGGCGTGCCGATGCTGACCAGCGGCCGTTGCCGGAAGCCGCCGGCGGCCGTGTCGGACTCCTCCCAGAGGGACTGTTCGATCGCGTGCAGGTCCGGGACGACGAATCCGACGGTGGTGCCGGCGATGGTCACCAGCAGTACCCGGTCGGTGTCGAGATCGGGATCGTGCTGATACCCGAGTAACACGGGCAGGTTGATCAGCGGAATCGTCGTGTGGCGATGGGCGAAGATGCCGATCAGGGGTGCCTGGTCGAGGCGCACATGGCGGCTGGGGTAGGGCAGGATCTCGTCGATCTGCTCCAGCGGTGTGGCGGCCTCGATCCCGACGCTGTACGTGAGGAACTTGCGCGCACTCGGGATGATGCTGTGCCGGTCCCGCCCCGCGACGCCGGTGTCGCCCGGTGGGGCTGCCTCGGCGGCCTGCGAATCGAGCCGCATGTTCAGCGCTCCGAGGTCGGACAGTTCGACGTTCTCTCGCAGCGCGCGCCCGTCGAGGACGAGGTATTGGCGGTCGTGGGTGGTGAGCAGCCCGGCGAGCAGGCTGTGCTCCGGGTTCCCCAGCGCGGGGATGGGCAGGATGTCGTCGGTGGGAACCGTGGTGATGTCGGTGACGTCGGTCGCGGTCAGGGCGATCAGCCCACGTGGCAGGGAGATCACGACGCCGCGGCGGGTGTCGGTGCGCGGCTGCTGTCCCAGGCCGAGCAGCGTGATGGGGTCGATGGCCGGGACGGCGTGGTTGTCGAGGTGGGCGACGCCCCGGCAGATCGGCCCGTCCAGGGGCGAGGCTCGCAACGTGAGGTCGGGCACGACGGTGTGCACATACGTGACATCGATGCACAGGCCGATGGCGCCGCATTCGAACATCAGCAGGGTACGGCGGGGCACCTGGCCCTGCCCCGCGGCGGCCGCCGCGGTGGCGGCCTGGTCCGGCCGCTGGGCCGGGTCGGTGACGGCGGGGATCCCGGGCATGCCGACGATGGTGGCGGCGTCCAGCAACGCGATGACGGCGCTGTCGTCGTCGCGCTCGAAGGTGTGCGAGAACAGGGCCGGTCCGCCCCCGCCGATATGCACCGCGAGCAGGGCGTCGCCGGCGACGTAGGTGGAACCCTCGATGGCGTCCGCGAGCAGGCCGAACAACCGGCCGTCGCTGGAGACGATGATGATGACCTCGCCCGTTCCGGCCGCCGACGGATACCCGGCGAGCAGGCAGGGATCGAGCACCGGGATGACTGTATGGCGCAGGTTGACCGCGCCGAGCAGCCCGGCTCCCGCGGTCGGCAGCGGGCTGAACTCGGCCGGCCGGACGATGACCTCACGAAGTTCCTCGAGCGGCAGCGCCAACCGCAGACCGCCGGTGCGGAAGACGCCGTAGAGGGTAGAGGTGACGGTGGTCGTCATGACGCGGCGCTGCTGTCCACCAGCTCGGTGATGAGCTCGGCGACGTGATGCGACACGGTCTGCTGTTCCTCGGTCGAGGCGGCGATCCGGCGGATGGTATCGCTGGTCTCGGCGACATTGGACAGGATCTGCCCGAAGGAGCTCTGCGCGCGCTGACTGACGGTGGCGCCCTGGCTGACCCGGCCGGCGGACTCGTGGATCAGCTGGCTGATCTCGCGAGCGGCGGCCGAGGATCGTTCGGCCAGCTTGCGTACCTCGCCGGCGACTACCGAGAAGCCGACGCCGTGCTCACCGGCACGCGCGGCCTCGATGGAGGCGTTGAACGCCAGCAGGTTGGTTTGGCCGGCGATCTCACCGATCACCGTGACGATCGCGGCGATCTGCTCCGACGACTTCTGGATCAGCTCGATGGCCTCGATCGACTTGCGCAGCTCCTCGTAGCCCTCCTGAGCGTTGTGGTGCGTGGTGTCGGCCAAGGTGGTGGCCCGCGCGGCGGCCGTCGTGATCTCGTCGATCGCCGTGGTCAGCGAGGTCACCGACGCCTTCATGTCGTGGGTCTTGGTGGCCAGTTGGTGTTCCAGCAGGACCTGGTCGGTGATGTCGTACGCGTACTTGACCACCTTGTAAACGACGTTGTGCAGGTCGCGGATGGGGATGTAGCTGGCCCGAATCCACACCTCCCGGTTGTACTTGCCGACCCGGTGGAACCGGCCGCCGTGGATCTCACCGGCTCCGAGCCGGTGCCAGAAGTCGCGGTACTCGGGCGAGACGATGTAGTCGGGCGGGCACAGCATCGAGTGGTGCTGACCGATCAGCTCCCGCTCGGTGTAGCCCATGGTGCGCTGGAAGTTGTCGTTCGCGGCCAGGATGTTGCCGTCGAGATCGAACTCGATGACCGCCTGGGCCAGGCTGATCGCCGTGTCCTTGCCCTCGAACTCGCCAGTGCGTTGCTTGGCGGCCGTGACATCGATGGCGAACTTGATCACCTTGGCCGGCCGGCCGTCGGCGTCGAGGATCGGGTTGTAGGTGGCTTGCAACCACACATCGTGGCCGTCCTTGGCGATGCGCCGGTACTCCCCGCCTTGATACTCGCCGCGGCCCAGCCGCTCCCAGAACAGCATGTACGCGGCCCCGGAGGTCTCCGACGAGTCGACGAACATGCGGTGGTGATGTCCGACGATCTCGTCGGCGGTGTAGCCCGTGGCGTCGAGGAAGTTCTGGTTCGCGGTCAGGATCGTGCCGTCGAGGGCGAACTCGATGACCGCCTGAGACCGGCTGATCGCGGCGACCTTGCCCTCGAACTCGGCGGTGCGGTGCTGCTCCTCGGTGATGTCCGCGGCGAACTTGAACACCTTCATCGGCCGGCCGTCGGCGTCGAGGACGGGGTTGTACGAGGCCAGCAGCCACACCTCCCGGCCGCCCTTGGCGATGCGCTTGAACTCGCCGGACTCGAACTCGCCGCGGCCCAGGCGCTTCCAGAATTCGGCGTACTCCGGTCGCTCGGCGCTGCCGGGTGACATGAAGATGCGGTGGTTCTGCCCGACGATCTCGTCAAGGGTGTAGCCCATGGTGTCCAGGAAGTTCTGGTTCGCGGTCAGAATGGTGCCGTCCATGTCGAATTCGATCATCGCCCGGGACCGGCTGACCGCGGCGATCTTGCCCTCGAACTCGGCGGTGCGCTGCCGGTCGGCGGTGATGTCCGCGGCGAACTTGACTACCTTGACCGGTCGGCCGTCGGCGCCGAGGATCGGATTGTAGGTCGCCCGCAACGACAGCGGCCGGCCGTCCTTGGCCAACCGGGTGTATACCCCCGCCTGGAACTGGCCTTCACCCAGCGCCTTCCAGAACTCACGGTACGCGGTCCCGCGGGCCTCGTGCTCCGACACGAACATGCGGTGGTGCTGACCAACCACCTCCTCGCGGGTGTAGCCCACGGTGTCGAGGAAGTTCTGGTTGGCGTCCAGGATCGTGCCCGACAGATCGAATTCGATCACCGCTTGGGAGCGGTTGAGGGCAATGATTTTGCCCCGATCGTCCTCGGCGTGCCGCTGGGCGGCCCGCTGCGCCTCGTCGCCGGGCGCCGGAGTGCGGTCCTCGACTGCCAGCAGCATCGCGCCCCGGTCGTCGACTTCGGCCCCCGTCACGGTGAGCGCGCGCTGCCGCGCCGAGCCCGGCCACGCCACCACCTCGGCGGGCACGGGCCCCTTCGGACCCGTCTGCACTAGGGCCTGTACCACCGGCCCGGGCACCCCCCACAACGCGCCCAGAGTCGCCCCGGCGACCTCGTCCGCCGGCAATCCCACCAGCGAGCAGAATGCCGCGTCGGCCGACCGCACGACCGCGGTGCCCGCATCCACGACCGCCAGGCAGAACTCGTGGCTGAGAATCTGAGCCGCGGCCTGCTCCACACCTGTCTCGGACAGTGAAAAACTCGAACGCGACATGTCTGCTCCTGATTCCGGTAAACGATCTCGTCTTCCCCTTCGACTGGTCGGCGACCGTGGTTAACGAACGGCGGTGAGCATTGGGTTGCAATGCCGTCGCACGACGAGGTCGTCGCGGCAGGACGGCGGGTGTTCCGCGGGAGGAAGGGTTCCGGAGCTGACGAGGCGTGGGGAAGTCGCCGGAAGGAGCCCTGGCCGTGCTCCTCGCCGGCAACCGACGATTCGTCGGCGGTCATGCCGAACACCCGCATCAGACGCCGACGCGGGGGTCCGGGCCACCGTGAAGGCGCAGACCGCCGCGATTCTCGCGCAGAGCGGCATCGTCCGGGAACGGGTCGAGAAAGGCGCGATGGCGGTCGTCGGAGCTCGGTACAACATGGACACCGGGTGGGTCGAGGTAGTGGCCTGAACCACCTTGAGCGAATACACGTACACCACCGAATTCGAGGGCGCGACCCGTCACGTACGACGTGGTTCAGCCATAGCGGAACCCGCGGGCAGCGTGACGACCGCGTCGAGGCCACCCGCCCGGCCGGCCCGCAGCAGTGCGGTGCCGCCGCTGGCCTCGGCGAGCGTCCGGACCAAAGACAGGCCCAGTCCGGTGCCGTCGGTGCCCGCGCCGGGCGCCCGCCAGAACGGATCGAGGGCGCGGGTTCGCTGGTCCGCGGTGAGCCCGGGGCCCTCGTCGAGGACGTGCAATTCGACCATCGGGCGGCTTTCGGCGTGCGGGACCGGGCGCCAGGTGATGGTCACCGTGCTGCCTCGTGGGGCGACGCGCAGGGCGTTGGACAGCAGATTGTCGAGGATCTGATCGACGGCGGCGGGAATGGCCTGGACGGTCGTGTCGTCGGGGCCGCCCGCCCGCAGAAGTACGCCTTCGCTGGTGGCCAGCGGTGCCCAGAAGCCGGTTCGCTCGGCGACGGTGCCGGCCAGCGCGTCCGTCTCCCGGGGCAGCGTGGTCTGCTCGGCCCGGGTCATGGCCAGCAGCGATTCGACCATCCGGGCCAGGCGGTCGGTCTCGTTCAGCGCGGCCCGCAGGTTCTGACCGCCGGCGGTCATGATGTCGGGTTCGAGGTTCTCCAGCCGGAGGCGAAGGGCCGCCAGTGGTGTCTTGAGCTGGTGCGAGGCGTGCCCGTTGAACGAGCGTTGCGACGCGATCAGCCCGTTCAGCCGATCGGCGGTCGCTTGGAAGGTCGAGGCCAGGCGGTGCACTTCCGGCGGCCCGGTGGTGGTGGACAACGCCGTGAGCAGGGACCCGTCGGTCATCGTCCGGGTGGTCAGCTCCAGGGCTCGGATCGGTCGGCTGATCCACCTCGCCAGGGCGAACGCGATGACGGCGGCCCCGGTCAGGACGAGCAGGCCGGCCGCCACCAGCAGGAGCTGGAACTGTTTGACGCGTTTCGCCACGGCGGCGGCCGGCACGCTGACCCGGAGGGCGCCACGCGGTGCCAGGCCCGGATTCACCGCGACGGCCACCGACAACATCGGCACCCCGGCTGACCTGACTGTGCGGGTGCTGACCCGGCCGTGCCCGTGCAGCACCGCCTGAATGTCCTCGCCCGATGTCGCGGCGAACGGTGGGCCTGGGCGGTTCGTGCTGGCCAGCAACTCGCCGCGGGCGTTCGTGACGTCGACCTGCCCGCCGAGTCGCAGGGCCGACTCCCGGGCCAGGAACTCCATCTGGGGTACGTCGTGGCGGGCCACCGCCAGGTCGACGAAGACCGCGAGGACCTCGGCGTCGTGTTCGAGCTCCTCGAAGGCTTGTTGCTGTTCGTTGCGGTGTTGCGCGAAGGCCAGCGGCAGCTCCAGCCCCAGCAGGATCAGCAGGGCGAACGAGACGTACGTGACCAGCAGCCGACGGGTCACCGGGGCGCTGCCGCGGCCGACGGCCAGGTCCGGCGGCCCACCGCGTGGATCCGGGCCACCAGTTCCCGCAGGCTGAACGGTTTGGCCAGATAGTCGTCGGCGCCCAGGTCCAGGCCCCGTACCCGGTCGGCCTCGGCACCGCGCGCCGTCAGCATGATCACCGGTACGCCGCTGGTCCGCCGGAGCCGCCGGAACACGTCGAGGCCGTCGATGTCCGGCAGCCCCAGATCCAGCAGCACCAGGTCCGCGGGCGGCGCGGCGAGCGCCTGCGCGCCGGTGGTCACCCGGGCGGCCACGATTCCGTACCGGGCGAGGCCTTCGACCAGGGGCGCGGCGATCGAGTCGTCGTCCTCGACGAGCAGGGCCCGCATCTCCGACGGCACAGCCTGCTCCGGGAACGACGACGCAGGCCGGGGAGCCGTGCCTTCGAGCGCGGCTCCGATCGCCGACTTGATGCTCGCCGGGATCAGGACCGCGCGGATCACTCGCGCGTCGGCGACTTCCGACATCCGCTGGATCGCGACGTCCACCGGTCCGCACACGATGATCGGGATCTCGGTCAGGGCCGCACAGACCTGAAGCGGACTCAGATCGGCCAGCCGGCTGTCGATGATGAGCAGGTCGGGCCGTCCGGAGCGGGCCTCGGCCACGGCGGAGGCACCCGAACGGCACAGCGTCACGGTGTGCCCGGCCCGCTCCAGCAGCGCCTGGACCATGCGGCGGCCTTCCGCGGTACGGAGGGCGGCAACAATGTACGCCACGGCCCGATCACCCCTTCGTCGCAGTGAAGTCAGATGCGTGACCGTCGCAGATGACCCTTTGGTCGCCCTGAGCGTTGGCTGAGTCCGCTGATCGAGTCAGCGGGGTTGCCGACGTGGTGGAACACCGGCGTTGCGGGCCGGCAGCGGGCCGATCTGCTCGCCTGAGTACCGGATGCCCTGGTCGCAGCGGTGCCGGCCGAGCCCTCTACCGTGGTGCGGGTGAGAGTCACCAACGTGCGTACCGAAACCGGGGACCTTGTCACACTGCGGTTCGCGCCGGACCGTGTCCAGGTGCAGCGGACCGTCCCCGCCCGGCAACGGGCCGCGCGGGCGTGCGCCGGTGGGCTGATCGCCGCGGCCGGCCTGGCCGCGGTCGCCGCCAACGCGGGGAACAGCGGACTCGACGTCGTCCGCCTCGTCTTCTGGATCGCCGCGGCGGTGGTCGTGCTGGTCGGTGTGGTCGGCGGCGGGGTGTGGTGGCTCCTGCTCGCCACGCGCGGCCGGGCCGACCGGACCTCGGCCATCCTGGCGTCGTCGGTGCTCGGCGCGCAGAGCACGACCGCCGACGGCGCGGTCACCGTTTCGCTGACGCTCGCCGCCGAGGCGAGGCTGACGCCTGACGCCGCGCCGGCCGGGATGCTCGCCGACGCGCCGACCCGGACGTTCACCGCTGCCGGTCACGCCGGCAGTGTGCTGTCGACCGAGTTCGGCCGCCTGCTGGACCCGGCCCCCGCCGACCGGTGACCGCCCCGCCCCGGCGCGTGTCTCAGGCCGGGCCGGGCATGGAACTGCGTTCGCCGCCGTTGGCGAGCACGACCGACCCGTTGAGGTAGCTGCTCCGCTCGTCGATCAGGAACAGCACGACGTCGGCGATCTCGTCGGGCTCCGCCATCCGGCCGCGAATGGTGGCCTGCCCGAGCATCTCGATGTTCTCGCCGAACATCTGCTCGGTACCGGCGGTGCGCACCGGCCCCGGGGAGACCCCGTTGACGCGGACTCCGGCGGCGCCGAACTCGGTGGCCCAGGAGCGGGTGAGAAGTTCCATCGCGGCCTTGGACGCGCCGTACGCCGCGCCGATCGGCGCCGGTGAGGTGGCCGCGGTCGACGTGACGTTGACGATGGCGCCGTAGCCGCGGTTCGCCATCGCGGGCGCCAGGGCACCCACCAGCAGGAAAGGCGCCCGCGTGTTGAGGGCGACGTGCCGGTCGAAGCTCGCCGCCGTGGTGTCCGGCGTGCTGGTGAAGTCGTAGATGCCCGCGTTGTTGACCAGGATGTCCACCGGCCCGGCACCGGCGGCCAGTGGCAGGCGCTGCTGCACGACGGCCTGCACGCCATGCGGCGCCGCGGGGAGCTGCGCCCCGACGCGGATCTCGACGAGCTCGCCCTCGCCCTGCTGACCGCGCTGCAAGGCGGAACGATCCTCAGCCAGACGTTGCGCGACACGCGGCCGCTGCGCGCCTCGATGAACGCGGCCCTGGCCTATATCCGCTCGTTCGCGCCGCTCTCGTGAGAGCCGTCAGCGGGCCGGTGCGGGGTGCTTCTCGAGGGCATCGCGCAGAGTGGTCGCCCGTAGGGCGGCGTTGATTCCCAGCCAGCGGATCGGCTCGGGCTCCCACTGCCGGGAGCGGTGCCCGACCCACGGCAGCCGCGTCCGCTCGGTCTGCTCGCCGGCGATCAGATCCGCGAGCGTGCGCCCGGCCAGGTTGGCCGCCGCGACCCCGTCACCCACATAGCCGCCGGCCCAGGCGACCCCGTCCTCGAGCCCGACCGAGGGCATCCAGTCGCGGGGGATCCCAAGTGGACCGCCCCAGCGGTACGCGATTCCGGGCCGGATGCCGAACATGTCGGTCAACGTCTCGCGGAGGCTGTCGAAGACCTCAGGCACCTGATCGTACGAGGGCTGGACGCGCGACCCGAAGTGATAGGGAGCGCCGCGGCCGCCGAACGCCAAGCGGTCGTCGGCGGTGCGTTGCCCGTAAATGATCATGTGGCGCTCGTCCGTGAACGTCTCCCGGCGGCCCAGGCCGATGCGCTCCCAGTCCGCGGCCCCCAACGGTTCGGTGGCGATCATCAACGAGTAGACCGGGGCGAGCGCCCGACGATGCCCCGCGAGCTGTGCCGTGTAGCCCTCAAGCGCGCGCACCACCGTGCCCGCCGTGACAGTGCCGTGGGCGGTCACGACGGTCCCGTGATCCAGCGAGCGCACGCGTGTGCCCTCGTGAATGGTCACGCCGTGCCGCTCGACCGCGTCCGCGAGACCCCGTACCAGCCGGGCGGGGTGCAGGGCCGCGCAGTCGGGGCGGTAGACGCCGCCGAGCACGTCGGTCGCGCCGCAGATCGCCTTCGCCTCGGCCGCGGGCAGGAACCCCGGCGAGTTCCGGGCCCGGCGGAACTGGGCGGGGGAGCGGGCCAGCGAAATGGTGCCGCCCTTGGCGTAGTGGCAGTCGATGCCCTCGGCGGCAGCGGCCCGCCCGACCTCGTCGACCGCACCGGCCAGCGCGGCGTGCATCGCCGCCGCCTGAACCGCGCCGTAGCGGCGGGCGAGCTTCTCCTCGTCCACGGGGAAGAGCCCGGACGCCCAGCCGCCGTTGCGTCCCGAGGCGCCGAACCCGCAGTACTCCGCCTCGAGCACCACGATCGACAGATGCGGCGCGTTCCGTGCCAGATAATAGGCCGTCCACAGTCCGGTGTAGCCGCCCCCGGCGATCGCGACGTCGTACGACCGGTCGCCGGGAAGCGGCGCCCGGGGCGGCACGGGGCCGAGGGTGCTGAGCCAGAAGGACGGGATCATCTGGTTCCCCACGCGTAGGTCTGCTTCGCCAGCTTCAGATACATGAACGTCTCGCACGAGGTGACGCCCTTGATCGAGCGGACCTTCTCGTTCAGCAGGTCGAGCAGGTGCTCGTCGTCGGTGCAGACCAGCTCGACCAGCAGGTCGTAACCGCCCGCGCAGATCACCACGTAGTCGACCTCGGGGATCGTGGCGAGCTCGTCGGCGATCGCGCGCAGGTCGCCGTTCACCTTGAGCCCCACCATCGCCTGCCGGGCGAAGCCGAGCGTGAGCGGATCGGTGACCGCCACGATCTGCATCAGGCCGCCGTCGAGCAGGCGTTGCACGCGCTGGCGTACGGCTGCCTCGGAGAGGCCGATCGTCTTGGCCAGCGTCGCGTAGGACATCCGTCCGTCGCGCTGCAGGTGCTCGATGATCTGCTTGTTGATGTCGTCCAGTGCCAGGTCCGCGGTCACGCCGCGATTCTTCCCGTCCGCTGGCTGCACGGCAATCGAATCACTCGTTCGGTTCGTGGCCGTCGATGGAATCCGTACCGCGACGCCCCTCCCGGCCCTCGGCGTTCCGCGTTTATCGCGGCACCGATCGCGGCCGCTCCCCATGAGCCGTTCACCCGAGCGAGTGCATGACGTGCTTGAGCCGCGTGTAGTCCTCAAGCCCGTAGACGGAGAGGTCCTTGCCGTGCCCCGAGTGCTTGAACCCGCCGTGGGGCATCTCCGCGACCAGCGGGATGTGGCAGTTGACCCAGACGCAGCCGAAGTCGAGCCGTTGTGTCATCCGCATCGCGCGGCCGTGGTCTTTCGTCCAGACCGAAGAAGCCAAACCGTATTCGACCCCGTTGGCCCAGGCGACGGCCTCGTCCTCGTCCGTGAACTGCTGGACGGTGATGAGCGGACCGAAAACCTCGTCCTGGATCA
This sequence comes from Actinoplanes sp., assembly GCA_035687165.1. Lineage (GTDB taxonomy): Bacteria > Actinomycetota > Actinomycetes > Mycobacteriales > Micromonosporaceae > Actinoplanes. The sequence continues at coordinate 19,217 of DASRYP010000355.1, forward strand.
GCTCGTCGCTCTGCCGCAGCCCCGAGACGACCGTCGGCGAGTAGAAGTAGCCCCGGTCGCCGACCCGCGCGCCTCCCGCGTCCAGCGACGCGTGGTCCGGCAGCCGGTCGACGAACCCCGCCACCCGCTCGAGCTGGCGTGAGTTGTTCAGCGGCCCGTAGAGCACCTCCTCGTCATCCGCCGCGCCTGTCTTGGTTCCCTTGGCCGCCTCGGTCAGCGCCGCCACGAAGTCCGAGTAGACCCTCGGCGAGGCCAGCACCCGGGTCGCCGCCGTGCAGTCCTGGCCCGCGTTGAAGTAGCCGGCCTCGGCGATCGCCGCCGCCGCCGCTTCGATGTCCGCGTCGTCGAAGATCACCACCGGGGCCTTGCCGCCCAGCTCCAGGTGGGTGCGTTTCAGGTCGGCCGACGCGGCCTCGGCCACCTCCCTGCCGGCCCGCACCGAGCCCGTGATCGACACCATCTGCGGCGTCTTGTGGCTGACCAGCCGGCGGCCGGTGTCACGGTCACCCACCACCACGTTCAGCACGCCCGGCGGCAGGAACTCGGCGGCGATCTCGGCCAGCATGACCGTGGTGACCGGGGTGGTGTCGGACGGTTTCAGCACGACCGTGTTGCCGGCCGCGATCGCCGGGGCGAGCTTCCAGACGGCCATCATCAGCGGATAGTTCCACGGCGTGACCTGCGCGCACACGCCGATCGGCTCGCGCCGCACGTAGCTTTCGAAGCCGGCCAGGTATTGCCCGGCCGAACGGCCCTCCAGCAGCCGCGCCGCGCCCGCGAAGAAGCGGAGCTGGTCGATCGCCGGAGGCAGTTCCTCGCTGGCGGTCAGGCCGAGCGGCTTGCCGGTGTTCTGTGACTCGGCCTGGACCAGGTCGCCGGCCCGCGCCTCGACCGCGTCGGCGAACTTGAGCAGGGCCCGCTGGCGTTCGCCGGGGGTGGTGTCGCGCCACTTCTCGAACGCCGAGGCGGCGGCCTGCATCGCGCGGTCGACGTCGGCCTCGCCCGAGACGGGGGCCGACGCGAACACCTCGCCGGTGGCCGGGTCGATCAGGTCGTCGTATCGGCCCTCGGCGGGCGCGGCCGGGGCGCCGCCGATGAAGTTGTGCAGCACGGTCTTGGCGGTCACACGATCTCCAGACGCAGGATCTCCACTGTTTGGCAGCCATCCTCCCACCGATTCCGCAGCTGACAAGAGGTCTGAATGACGTCTTCCGTCTTCGCCCTCAGTCCCATCGGGGCCTGGCCGAACCGGAGGGAGTGGAGCCGCGAGCAGGCCCGGCCGTTCCGCCGGCGGCATTTTCACGGTTGTTCTCCCCGATGCGCCCGAATGACGTGCGCCCTTCGCCGATCATGATCGTTGGTCCGTGGAAAACCCGCAGCTCAGGAGTCTGACATGAACGTGTTCTTCCGTCTCGTGGTCACCGGCGCGGCTCTCGCCGCCGCCGTCGGGACCGCCGCACCGGCCGCCGCGTCGGTCACCTACGACCCCAAGACGATGAAGGGGTACGCCGCCGCCGGTGACGTGCGGAAAGCCTTCAAATGGAGCGAGGCGACCCTGAATCAGAGGGCGCCGAAGCTCGTCTTCAACCACGACTTCTGGACGGACGACAACTACACGGTCACCTGCGGGAAACGTGTCTTTCCGACCTCCCACCATCGGGAGTTCGGGCGTTTCGAGCTGCGGCACGCCGTCGTCAAGGACAAGCAGCGCGGCGCTCCGAAAGGCTACGGCGGGAAGCTGCTCGGCGTCTGGATCACCGGTCCCAGCATGGGTATCTCGGGCACCTCGATGGGCCCGGCGGTGGGCCAGCCCTGTGCGGACGGCGAGCCGGGGACGACCACTGCCGTCAAGCTGCTGTCGACGAAGGTCGGCTGGGCCCTGAGCGTCACCTCGGGCAACGACTACCGGCAGCTGGTGATCGGTTAGGCGTCGTGGCGGTCCAGGTTGTCGGGCATCAGCGCCGGAAATAGGTGACGGACGGACGGGCCGCCCGGCCGATCGCCGGGCGGCCCACCGGAATCCGGCCCAGCTCCGGGCGGTCCGCTCGTCGTTTGTCGTAAGAAGCACATGCCCCGGACCACCGCCTCGGGCGGCAGCGAACCTCATTCCGGGACGGTGCGGATCGCTTCGGCCATGACCTGGGACGTGACTGCCCGGAGATGCTCGAGGTTTATGTCTTCGGTGCGAGCGCCAGTCGCGAGGGCCACCACCGCGTCGCCGTCGTAGGCGGTGTGGGCGGGGTGGAGTGCTCGGGCGAAACCGGTGTGGGCGCCCTGGGCGAGCAGGTTGCAGCCGGCCTTGTCGAGCCTCGCGTCGGTGAGGACCACCGCGATCGTCGTGTTGCCAGTCGAGAACGGCGCGGGGCCCGGCGCGGCGTCTCCGGGCGCCGGGGCGAACCGCGGTCGGCCGTCGGCGCCGATCACGTCGCCCCAGGACTCGCCATCGGGCCAGTCTGCACGACGATGTCGGTTCGTAAGTCAGTCGGTGGGGTCGGGGTCCGACTGGCGGCGGAGCTCCTCTTCCCGGCGGCGCAGGTCGGATTCCCACCGCTGCATGAGATGTTGGTCCTCCTTGTGGGAGGCGGCCAAGCTGCGGAGGAACTCGGGGTCGTCGTCGGGGGCGACCGGGCCACGGCGGGCCGGGCGCTCGTTCTCGGGGAAGCCGGTGCCGGGCCGCCACGTGGTGCCGTTGCTCAGCCGGACCGGGCGGGCGGGGCGCCCGGCGACGAACCAGACGATCGCGCCGATCGGGGAGAACAGCAGGATGAGCAGGACCCACACGCCTCGGGGGAGGGCGCGGACGGTGTTCTCCTCGGCGGAGAGGCAATCGATGAGGGCTATCACGATCAGCGCCAGGTCGAGCAGCGCGAAAAGGGAGTAGAAGCGAATCACGCGCCAGATGATGTCAAAAGATCACCGATGGTGTTGCCCCGCCTGGTTTCCGGGTTGACCGGGTCGCGCGGCTGCGTCCCTGCCTCCGGTCGCCGGGGCGAGGGTGCCTGCTGGCTACCTGCCGGTGCGGAGGGGCTTGAGGGCGGTGGCGACCTTGGCCAGTTCGTCGAGCACGGCGGTGGCGGCCTTCGTCATGATCTCGTTGGGGACGAGCCGGCCGTCGTGGATGAGGCTGTGCACGAACGGGATGTTCACCGACTCCGGGATCATGAAGAGCCGGAGCGCGTACGCGGTGCCCTGCAAGGCCATCGCGGAGCGGGTGCCGGCCGAGACGCCGCCGTAGCTGACCACGCTGGCCGGCTTGTAGGCCCACTCGACGTGCAAGTAGTCGAGGGCGTTCTTGAAGGCGGCGCCGATCCCGTAGTTGTACTCCGGGATCACGAAGACGATCGCGTCGGCGGCGGCGACCTTCTCACTCCAGCGCTTGGTGTGGTCGTTCTGGTAGTTCTGCAGCCGCGGGTGGTTCGGCTCGTCCATCAGCGGCAGGTTCTCCTCGGCCAGGTCGGCCACGGTCACCTGGAATCCACCGTGCGCCTTCGCCGCGTCGACGAACCAGTCGGCGACCTTCGGGCCGACCCGTCCCGGCCGCGTGCTTCCGACGACCACCAGCAGATTGAGCTCGCTCATGGCGCAGCCCCACTTCCTCGCGTACGGAATATTTGCGCCCGCAAACATATGCCCCGCAAGATTCGCGTCAACCACTGAAGTCAGAAGCATCACAGCGCTACCCAGCCTCGGGCGAGGGCGCGGGCGAGGGCGGCCTGGCGGTGGGTGGTGGCGTGGGGCGGTCGGTCGCGCGTGGTGCTGATCATGCAGGAGGATGGGGGCATGTATGTGATCAGGGAACGATTCTTCTCGATCGGCGACGACTTCGACGTGCTGGATGAGCACGGGACGAAGGTCTACCACGTGGACGGGAAGGTGCTCAGCGTTCGCGACAAGGTGAGCATCGAGAGCCCGGGTGGGGAGGAACTCGCCACCGTGCATCGGCATCTGGTGGCGTTGCGGCCCACATATGAGATCCGGATCGGTGGGGAGAAGGCCGCAGAGGTACGCAAGAAGCTCTTCACGCCGTTCCGGGAGAAGTTCACGATCGACGTGCCGGGGCCGGACGACCTGGAGATGAAGGGGGATCTGCTCGACCACGAGTACGTGATCACGCGCGGCGGTGCTGAGGTGGCTTCCGTCTCCAAGCGGTGGCTGACCATCCGGGACACGTACGCTGTGCAGGTGGCGGAGGGCATCGAGCCGTTGCTGATCGTCGGGAGTGTGTTGGCGCTCGACCTGGCGCTCGATCGGGAGCGGGAGAAGAACCAGAACGACGAGGACAATTGACGTTCTGGGAGATCCTGGCACTGCTCGGCGGTGGGCTGACTGCGGGAGCGGTGAACGCGATCGCGGGGGGCGGGTCGCTCATCACGTTTCCGCTGCTCGTGGCGATCGGGCTGCCGGGGGTGGCGGCCAACGTGAGCAACGCGCTGTCGGTCGCTCCGGGATACCTGGCGAGTGTGGTGGGCAGCCGGCCGGACCTGGTCGGGCAGGAACGGCGGATCCGGTCGATCATTCCGACGATCGTGGCGGGGGCGCTGTGCGGGAGTGGGCTGCTGCTGCTCACGCCGCGGTCGGTGTTCGACTTCGTGGTGCCGTTCCTGTTGCTGCTCGCGGCGGGGATGATGGCGTTCCAGGGGCGGCTGCGGAGCCTGGCAGGGCATCCGCGGGACAACTCGCCGCGCAAGTCGTTCCTGTTCGTGCAGCTCGTGGTTTTTCTGTGCGGGCTGTACGGCGGGTACTTCAACGCGGCGATGGGGCTGTTGCTGATCGCGGCGCTCTCGCTGGTGCTCGACGAGCCGTTGCGGCGGATCGGTGCGCTGAAGAACGTCTTCTCCGCGGTCGTGGGGGTGACGACGGTCGTGACCTACAGCGTGTTCGGGCCGGTCAACTGGGCGGTCGTGGGGGTGCTCGGGCCGGCCACGGTGGTGGGTGGCTTCGCGGGCGCCAAGATCGCACGACGGCTGCCGTCCGAGGTGCTGCGCTGGACGATCGTCGGGTTCGCCGTGGTGGTCGCCGTGGTGCTGTTCGTGACGTGAGTGCGTCCTGCCGAATTGTCCGGGCGGGCCCGTGCCGCCGCACGCCAGCCGGGTCGAGAAACCCGAGCCACTGTCGGCGCTCGGGGCCGGGCCGGCGGCCGGGTGCGGCCTTGGGTGGCACCCGGCCGCCCGCAGCGGCGAGGAGGGCGCTCTTGCGGTTCTGGGCGGCGCTTCCCCGTACTTGCGAGGGCTTGATCTTGGGAAGTGGGTTATGCGAACAGTTTGGCCGCGGTGATCAGGGTTTGGATGATGCCGTAGCCCAGCAGGACTGCGACCAGGAGCCAGGACACCACCAGGCGGGCACTCATGCGGCGGCCTCCTTCCTCTCGAGCGGTGGCGAAGCCGGTTCGTGATAGTGGTCCGGAACCGGGCGGACCAGCAGGTTCGCAATGAAGCCGAGGATCAGGACGCCGACCATCGTGAAGAGGGCGGGCTGGTAGGCCGCGGCGGTCAGCGTGCCGGGTTTGCCCTGGGCGTCGAGGAAGCCGTTGATGATCAGTGGGCCGGCCACGCCGGCGGCGGACCAGGCGGTGAGCAGGCGGCCGTGGATGGCGCCGACCTGGAAGGTGCCGAAGAGGTCTCGCAGGTAGGCCGGGATCGTCGCGAAGCCGCCGCCGTAGAACGACAGGATCACGCCGGCCAGGATGACGAAGAGCGGGGTGGCGAGGTCGCCAACCGTGGCCAGCAGCAGGTAGAGGATCACGCCGACGCCCAGGTAGACCATGTAGATGGGCTTGCGGCCGATCACGTCGGACGTCGACGACCAGGCGAAGCGGCCGGCCATGTTGAACAGCGAGAGCAAGCCCACGAAACCGCCCGCGGCGGCGACGCTGACGCTGGAGACGCCGTTGGTGCGGAAGAAGTCCTGGATCATCGGGCTGGCCTGCTCGAGGATGCCGATGCCGGCGGTCACGTTGCAGAAGAGCACGATCCAGAGCAGCCAGAACGAGCGCGTCCGGATGGCGTTCGCGGCCGTGACGTTCGCGGTGGTGACCAGGGGCTTCACCTTGACCGAGGCGGGATCCCAGCCGTCCGGGCGCCAGTCGTCGGCGGGGACGCGCATGTTGGCCACGCCGAACATCATGATGATGAAGTACGCGATGCCGAGCGTGACGAAGAGCCCGACCAGCGCGCCGCCCGAGGCGACCGAGGTGGCGACGCTCGAGTCGTAGCCGGAGTCGTAGAAGGACAGCAACTGGCGGGAGGCGGGGCTGGCGATCAAGGCGCCGCCGCCGAAGCCCATGATGGCGAGGCCGGTGGCGAGGCCGGGGCGGTCGGGGAACCATTTGATCAGCGTCGAGACCGGCGAGATGTAGCCGATGCCGAGGCCGATGCCGCCCAGCACGCCGTAGCCGAGATAGACCAGCCACAGCTGTTCGGTGCTGATGCCCAGCGCGCTGACCAGGAAGCCGGCCGCCCAGAAGCTGGCCGAGACGAACATCGCCTTGCGCGGGCCGTTGCGCTCGACCCAGGTGCCGCCGATCGCGGCCGACAGGCCGAGCATCACGATGGCGATGCTGAAGATGATGCCGATGGAGGTCTGGCCGGCGTCGAAGTGCGCGATGAACGAGTTCTTGTAGACGCTGGTCGCGTAGACCTGGCCGATGCAGAGGTGCACCGACAGGGCGGCGGGCGGGATCAGCCAGCGGCTGAAGCCGGGCGGCGCCACGGAGTGTGAACGGTCGAGACTACTGAGGAGTGACAAGGAGCGCCTCCTGATCCCGGGGGGAAGATCGACTTTCATCGTCGACCCTCCGGGGCGGGGTGGCAACCCAATACCATCAGCGCGTCTCGATGCATGGGGTGGCACGCCCGGCTCGGTGGCGGCGATCGTGGCGAATTCACCGGATTCAGCGCTCGCTTATATAAGCTAGGGATGATAACGTTCGGCCGTGCACGCGTTCGATGTTCTCGGGGATCCCGTGCGGAGGCGGATTCTGGAGCTGCTCGCCGAGGGGGAGCAGACCTCCGGGGCCGTCACCGACGTGATCCGGGCCGAGTTCGGGATCTCGCAACCGGCCGTGTCGCAGCATCTGCGGGTGTTGCGGGAGAACGGCTTTGCGACCGTGCGCCCGCAGGGAGCGCGCCGCCTCTACGCGGTCGACGACACCGCGCTGCGTGCGGCCGACGCCTGGCTGGCGAGGTTTCGGCGGTTCTGGGCTCCCCGGCTGGCCGCTCTGGAGACCGAGGTGGCCCGGGGCAAGCGGCAGCGACGGCTTCAGCAGGAACGAGAAGAGGGGGAAACTTCGTGATTGACGTCGACAGTCAGACGCCCGAGGGGCGGTCGTTCTACCGGCAGTCCAGCGACGCTTGGGTGGCCGCCTCGATCGCCGCGGGCACCGACCCGGCGGCTGCGCGGGCGGCGGGGGCGCGGACGTACGCGTTCTACACCGGGACCGAAACCCCGGAGGCGAAGACCGAAGCCGAATAAATAGGGACGAATTGGATAGGGTGGCCGGATGCGTCGCCCTTCCGTCCTCTTTCTCGCCCTGGTCGCCGCGGTCATCCCGATGTCTGCGAGCGCGGCTCCGGCCGCCCCGGCGCGCGACGGGCGGGCCGAGCCGGTCGACGTCCAACTCGTCGCCGCGGGCAGCGACTGGTGTCTCACCTCCTACCTGACCGAGCTGCCCTGTGCCCCGACCGGCCCGTACCGCTGGCGTTTCCGCCCGGTCGGTGGCGGCGCCTTCGAGCTTCTCAGCGTGCGGGCCGACCGGTGCCTGAGCATGCCCGGCGGCACGCGCGTCGAGGGAGCCCGCGCCGGTCTTGCGTCGTGCGCCGCACTGCCGTCGCGCCGCTGGGAACTCCGGGACTCGGCCGGGGCGACCGCCGAGGTGGTCAACACCCGCAGCGGCCTGTGCCTGCGGATCGAGAGCGGTGTCGCCGTGCAGGGCTCGTGCACGCGGGGGCCGAGCCGCTGGACCGTGCGGGTCTTGCACAGGTACTGACCCGCGGCAGGCTTTGCAGCACAGCGCGCGGAATGTCGTGATGCGGATGGATGTCGTGGCGGGGAATCTGCTTGGATGCGATCCCCAGCTTCGATGTCTTCGCCGAACGGATCGCGATGCGCCGCACTGCCAGCCTGGTCCTCGCCGCCGTAGTGGTGGGGAGCATCGTCCTCGTCGTCGGCCGTCCCGACGCGCCCGCCGGGACAGTCGCCGCCCGGGCGATCCCGCCGCCCCCCACCCCGTACGACCAGGCCGTGGCCGTCCTCGCCGAGCAGTCCGCGGCGCTGCTGAGCGGCGACGAGAAGACCTGGCTGGCCGCCGTCGACCAGCCGCTGAAAGCCCGCTACCGCAGCATGTTCCGGTCGTTGCGCGCACTCGACGTGACCCGCTTCGACTACGACCCCGGCTACAGCCGGCCGGTCACGGGCGACCCCGCCGCCGTCACGTTCCGCAGCGAGATCGCGTACTGCCTCAGCACCGACATGTGCCCCGGCAAGACCGGCAGCGAGTGGACGCAGCCGCCGCGCCTCAAGCAGAAGCTCACGATGAAGCCGGTCGGCGGCCGGTACGTCATCACCGCGGCCGCGCAGAGCGAGCCCGACGACCCGCGCCGGCCGCTGCCGTGGGAGAACAGCGAGCTGGTCGCCCTGCGTGGCACCCGCGTGACCCTGGTCGCCGCGCCGGCCCAGCGTGCGCTGCTGGCCAAGGTGCTGCCGGTCGCCGAGGCGGCCGCGATCGCCAACGACCGGTTCGCCGCGCTGGTCGGCACCCCGCAGTCCCGCTACCGGATCTACCTGGCCGGCGAGAAGCAGTGGCGCACCTGGTACGGCGGCGAGAACGACCAGTGGACGATCGGGCTGGCCATCCCGCTCAACATGTACGGCATCGACGTGATGATGCGCATGAAGGAGCTGGCGAAGAACCCGGTCATGCTGCGCGTCGCCCTGCGGCACGAACTCGGCCACGTCGTGACGCTGTCCGGCGCCGTCCGGGCCGACGCCGCCGACGACACGTGGCTCAGCGAAGGGATCGCCGAGTACATCGGCTGGGCGCCGTCGAGCGCCGCGCGCAGCCTGCGCCGGTACAGCGTGCGCTGGGCGCTGGGCGGCGCCGCGCGGCAGAAGTCGATGGTGCCCCCGCGGCCCGGCCCGGCCGCCTCGTCGCGCGCCGGGGACGCCTTCTACGGGCTGAGCCACCTCGCGGTCGACTGCATGGCCAAGAAGTACGGGGACAAGAAACTCCTCACCTTCGTACGGCTGGTGCTCGCTCAGGACAACGAGTACGACCAGGCGGCCAAGGGGGCGTACGGCGTCCCGTTCGCCACGGTGGACCGGGCGTGCGTCAAGTGGATCCGAGCTCAGGTGCTTTAGCGGGAAAATGATATAGCTGACGCATGCTGGTTGACTTCGCCGCGGACGTCGCGGCCACGCCGATCGAGGTCGAGACCGCCGCCGTGGCCGCCGAGAAGGACGGGTACGACGGGTTCGGCGCGGCCGAGACCAAGCACGACGTCTTCCCGGCGCTGGCCCTGGCCGCCCGGGCCACGTCGCGGATCACCCTGCAGTCGGCGATCGCGGTGGCGTTCGCTCGCAACCCGATGAACGTGGCCGTGCTCGCCAACGACCTGCAGCTCATCAGCGAGGGCCGGTTCCAGCTGGGCCTCGGGTCGCAAGTGCGGGCGCACATCGAGCGTCGCTTCGCGATGCCGTGGGGCAAGCCGGCCGCGCGGATGGAGGAGTTCGTGTCGGCGATCCGGGCCGTCTTCAAGGCGTGGGGCGGCGAGCGGCTGGCATTCCGGGGCGAGTTCTACCGGCACACACTGATGACCGATTTCTTCGACCCCGGCCCCAATCCGTACGGGAATCCGCCGATCCTGGTGGCCGCGGTGGGGGAGTTGATGACGCGTACGGCGGGACGGGTCGCCGACGGTCTGCTCGTGCACCCGTTGACCAGTGCGGCGTACCTCGGGGAGCGCACCCGCCCGGCACTCCGCGCGGCCCGGGGCGGCGACCTGGGCAACTTCACGGTCTGCCTGTCGGCGATGGTGGTGCTCGGCGCCGACGAGGCCGCGCGGTCCCGGGCCGAGCAGGCGGTGAAAGGGCAGATCGCCTTCTACGCCTCCACGCCGGCCTATCGCCCGGTGCTCGACCTGCACGGCTGGGGCGAGCTGGCCGACCAGCTCAACTCGCTGTCGCGGCGGCGGGCGTGGGCCGAGATGACCGCGCTGATCAGCGACGAGGTGCTCGAGACGTTCGCGGTGACCGGGGACGTGGCGGCCGGGTTGCGGGAGCGGTTCGGTGGGATGGTGGACCGGATCTCGCTCTACCCGCCGTACCAGGTGGATCCGGCTCTCATCGCACAGGTGCGGCAGCGCCTCTGAGCTGACGAAGAGCCGGTACAGGTGGAGTCGCGCGGCGCCAGCGTCGAGCGGCTGACCGAGGAGGCTAGGTCCGCTCGCTCGCCGACGCCACCCCGGCTCGCACCGCCGGAGCCGACACCGCGGCGGCCGACAAGCTGAGCAGCGGAGTTCCTCTTCGCACACCCACCACGTCGCCCGGTTCGGCGGTGCGGAGCCTGTGCCGTAACTACGAGTTGGTGATCTCGATCGAGTCGACCCGGTCCGGGTAGAACGCGATGTGGTCCTTGATCTCGGCGACGGCGTCGTGCGGGTTCTGGTACTCCCACACCGCGTCGACGGCCTTGACTCCGCCGACCGGGATCGAGTAGTAACTCGCGTCGCCCTTGTACGGGCAGTGGCTTTCGGTCGCCGTGCGTTCGAGCAGGGTCTGGTCCACGTCGGCCAGCGGGACGTAGAGCACCGCCGGGTAGGTGGATTCCTGCAGCGTGAGCGCGCGGTGTGTGTCGGCGACCACCTTGCCGCCCACCTTCACCACGACGTGCGCCGGGTTCGGCGTGACGGTGATCGGGTGGTCGGGGCCGGGGAGCCTCACGGAACGGTCGGACATGTCGCCTCCATCGGATCTGCGGTTGCTTGCGGATCTGCGGTCTGCTTCCGGATCAATCCGCTCTAGGGTCTCACCATTCCCGCTGCGCACCGCGCACACCCGCGCACACCGTGCGCGTCGCGTCAGCTACGCCACAGTTTTCGAGACAGAGATCTAACAGCACCTCGTCCGAACGGACCAAAGCCAACTAATGCCACATGCCGGGCGTACGAACGTGGTGGATTGGCAGAGGCGCCGAACCACAGGGACCGAAGCAGAAGCACCAACAGCGAGGCACCAACAGCAGAGCATCAATCGGCTCGAGAAAGGTTCAACATGAAATCGGCTACGCGGATTCTGACTCTCGTCGGCCTGGGCCTGATGACGAGCGCGACGCTCGGGGCCGTTCCGGCCGTGGCGTCGACGTCCGCACCAGACGCGGCGGCCAGCGCCACCACGATCACGGCGGCGGAGCAGCCTCGCCGTGATCTGGTGGTCCGGTACTACGACTCGCGCCGCGAGTGTGAATGGAACGGCCGGATCGGGGAGCGGCGCAACTGGTGGCGGCACTACGACTGCGACTTCGTGCGGCGTGGCCCCTACCGTGGCGACTGGCGGCTGACCGCCGTGCGCCGCGATCACCGAGACGACGACCGCCGTGACGACGACGACCACCGCAGCGGCGACAACCGCCGGAACTGAACGGCTCGCACACTTAGACCGCATTGATAGACCGCACTGACAGCCAGGCCACACCCGGATCCGGGTGTGGCCTGACCGCGTCGGCGGGGAGCTAACGTGATCACATGTCGACGAATCCGGCCGAGGCCGCGGCAACGTCCCTGGGCATCGCGTTCTCGTTGCTGCGCCACGGCCCGGCCGCCAGCGTCACCGCGGCCGCCGAGGCCCAGGGCGTCGAGGTGGGCGACCTGGTGAAGACGTTGGTGGTGCGGCGGGCCGACGACGACTACGTGCTCGTCCTGGTCCCCGGCGACCGCTCGATCTCCTGGCCCAAACTGCGCGCGCTGCTCGGCGTCAACCGGCTCTCGATGCCCGACGCGGCCACCGCCAAGGAGGCCACCGGGTACGAGCGCGGCACCATCACCCCGTTCGGCGCGGCCCGGTCGTGGCCGGTCATCGCCGACTCGCGTACCCGGGGACGCACGATCAATCTCGGGGCCGGCGAACGCGGCGTGGGCCTGCGGGTCGGCGCCGACGAGGCGGTGGCGGCGCTCGGCGGGACGTTCGCGGATGTGACGGACGAGGCGGTCTGATCCCCAAGCGCCTGGGGTAAGTTTCGACCGTGACGAGCGAAAACCCGATCCAGCCCGATGTTCCTCCGTCCGGTACCGGCTGCGTCGAGTGCCTGGACGCCGGCGGGTGGTGGTTCCACCTGCGCCGCTGCGCCCAGTGCGGCCACATCGGTTGCTGCGACAGCTCACCGGCGCAGCACGCCACGGCCCACTTCCGCGAGACCGGCCACCCGATCATCCAGTCGTTCGAGCCCGGCGAGGACTGGTTCTGGAGCTACGACACCGGGGAAGCCACCTCCGGGCCTGTGCTGGCGCCGCCCGACAGCCACCCGTCGACGCAGCCGGTTCCCGGCCCGAGCGGCAGCGTGCCGCACGACTGGCGCACCAAGCTCAACCGATAGCGACTCCGCCGGGTCAGCCGTCGGGGCCTCGTCCGCCGCGGCCAGGTCGCCGTCGGACGGTGCCCGGAATGTCGGGGCCGGTCCCTGGTTCGCGGCCGAGGCGCCGGGCGCTCGGCGACCGGCAGCAAAGTCCTCGGCGTCCACGCCGGACGGCAGCCGCAGCCACGCGAACCAGCCCCCGGGCGGGCTGCGTCCGGTCGGGTTCCCGAACGGGAACCGAATCCCGTGGGAATCCCGTGGGAGTGGTGCAATGGGGTCATGAAGCTGCTGCTGCCGGACAGCGTCGAACTCGACCCGGACCTGCCCGAGGGCGTCACCGCCGTAACCTATGAGGTCGAGAAGCCGCTCCCGGAGGAGCATACGGATGCCGCCGCGCTGGTGCTCTGGAACAACCCGGGGGACCTGCTGCGGGACGCGGCGCAGCGGCTCAAGCAGGTGCGCTGGGTGCAGACCCTGGCCGCCGGGCCGGATGCGGTCGTCGCGGCCGGGTTCGCGCCCGATGTCGTCATCACCTCGGGGCGCGGGCTGCACGACGAGACGGTGGCCGAGCACACCCTCGCGCTGACCCTGGCCGCCGTCCGCCACCTGCACACGCTGGTGCGGGCCCAGATCGGGCGGCGCTGGGCCGACGACGTACGGGATCTTCAGGCCGCCCCGGAGACACAGCGCTTCGCCACGCTGCGCGACGCCCACGTGGTGATCTGGGGGTTCGGCGGGATCGCCGCGGGACTGGCGCCGCACCTGAAGGCGCTGGGCGCCCGGGTGACCGGGGTGGCTCGCAGCGCCGGCCCACGCCAGGGCTTCGACGTGGTGACCGAGGCCGACCTCCCGCGTCTGCTGCCCACCGCCGACGTGCTGGTCGGCATCCTGCCCGCGACCCCGGCGACCGGACACGCGCTGAACGCCGGCGTTTTCGCCCTGCTGCCCGCGCATGCCTGGGTGGTCAACGTCGGCCGCGGCGCCACCCTCGACGAGCCGGCGCTGCTGGACGCCCTGCGGAGCGGCAGCATCGGCGGCGCGGCCCTGGACGTCTTCGAGACCGAGCCGCTGCCGGTCACCTCGGGCCTGTGGGACGAACCGAACGTCATCGTCACCCCGCACGTCGCCGGTGGCCGTCCGCGGGGCGCGTCGGCCCTGATCTCGGCGAACCTGGTCGCTTTTCTGGCGGGCAAGCCGCTGCGCAACGTGGTGGAAGGCTAGCCTCACCGGGCTGAGTCCTCACCGGCCGAGTCTTCACAGAGCTGAGTCGGCCAGCTTGTCGGGGTTGCCGAAGCGGTGGGCGGTGATGCTGACCGCCTGCTCGTGCAGGAACGGCAGCATCTCGACGCGGCCCGCCTCGGTGACCGGGCCCGCCCAGACGGCGAGGTCGGGACGTCCGCCGGTGGTGCGGGCCAGGGCCTCGGCCGAGCCGCCGATCAGGCGTACGCGAGTCACTCCGCTCAGGCCGGCGGCCCAGTCCTCGTCGCTCTCCACCCGCACGTCGACGGGGACGGCGACGGCCAGTTCGGCCGGCAGCGGCGTCGCGGTGGAGACCCGGAAGGGCGCCCCGGCGCGTACGCCCGCGGCGACGACCCGCAGCAGCGCGGCGACCGGGGCGTCGGACGCGAGCCGCACCTCGACGGGAACGGGCAGGTAGCGCAGCACGTTGCGCTCGGCCCACAGGCCGCTGACGTCGGTCGCCCGCCCGAAATGACCGGACCAGGCGGCGGCGTCGGCGCGGGTGGCCCGATCCAGCATGAGCGCGTCCGCCGCGGGCAGCACCTGGCCGGCCGCGGCGAGCAGCGCGCGCACCGCCACGTCGTCCACCTCGTCGTCGGCCGTGGCCGGGGCGGACTGCCAGCCGGTGAGACCCACCAGGTAGTTCGGGCCGCCCGCCTTGGTGCCGGGGCCGACCGCCGAGCGCTTCCAGCCGCCGAACGGCTGCCGCCGCACGATCGCGCCGGTGATGCCCCGGTTGACGTACAGGTTGCCGGCCCGGACCCGGTCGAGCCAGGTGCCGAGTTCGTCGGGGTCGAGCGAGTGCAGGCCCGAGGTGAGACCGTAGTCGACGTCGTTGACCAGGTCGATCGCCTCGTCGAGGGTCTCGGCGTGCATGATGCCGAGGATCGGGCCGAAGTACTCGGTGCGGTGGTACGCCGAGCCGCGGGTCACGCCGTCCCGGATGCCGGGGCTCCACAGCCGGTCGCTGGTGTCCAGCGAACGAGGCTCGAGCAGCCAGCTCTCGCCCGGGCCGAGCCGGGTGAGGCCGTCGAGCAGCTTGCCGGCGGCCGGTTCGATGATCGGGCCGACCTGGCTGCGCGGATCCGACGGCCAGCCGACGGTGAGCGAGCGGGCGGCGTCGAGGAGCTGGTGGCGGAAGCGGTCCGAGTGGGCCACCGAGCCGACCAGGACGACCAGCGAGGCGGCCGAGCACTTCTGCCCGGCATGCCCGAAGGCCGAGCCGATGACGTCCTTGACGGCCAGGTCGAGGTCGGCGCTCGGGGTCACGATGATCGCGTTCTTGCCGCTCGTCTCGGCCAGCAGCGGCAGGTCGGTGCGGAACGACCGGAACAGCTCGGCGGTCTCGTACGCGCCGGTGAGCACGACGCGGTCGACCAGCGCGTGGCCGATCAGCTGCCGGCCCAGCGCCCGCTCCTCGACCTGGATCAGGGTGAGCAGGTCGGCGTCGGGCAGCACCGGCTGGATGATGTCGGCCAGCACCGCGCCGCACCGCTCGGCCTGGCCCGCGGGCTTGAGCGCGACCGCGGAGCCGGCCGCGAGGGCCGCGAGCACCGAGCCGGCCGGGATGGCGATCGGGAAGTTCCACGGCGGGGTGACCAGGGTGAGCTTCTCCGGCACGGCGACCGCGCCGTCCACGTCGTCCAGCCCGGCGGCCAGTTCGCCGTAGTAGTGGGCGAAGTCGATCGCCTCGGAGATCTCGGGGTCGGCCTGGTCGGCGGTCTTGCCGGTCTCGGCCGCCATCACCTCGAGCAGGTCGAGCCGGCGGGCCTCGAGGGCGTCGCCGACGCGATGCAGGATCGCGCCGCGCTGGGCGCCGGTCAGCGAACCCCAGTCGCCGGCCGCCGCGGCCGCCGCGCCGAGCCGGTTGTCGAGCCCGCGCTCGTCGGTGATCCGCGCGGCGTCGATGGTCGCCCGGCCGATGGCCGAATGCCGGACGCGGGCGAGGACCCCGCGTACCCGGTCTCGGTTGACCTTGATCGAGGGGTCGGTGTCGGGCGAGTTCTCGAAGTGGCCGGGCTTCGACGCGGCGACCGCGGCGTGCCGCTCGGCGATCCGGTGCGGTGGCGGCACCTCGGAGTCCAGGTCCTCGAGAGAGTCGAGGAAGCGGTCGCGCTCGCGGGCGAACAGGCCGGCGTCGCTCTCCAGCTCGAACACCGCGGAC
>DASRYP010000356.1:0-3048 GCA_035687165.1 Actinoplanes sp.
GGTGGCTACGGCGACCGCCCGCAGGGCGACCGGGCCGGCTTCGGTGACCGCCCCCAGGGCGACCGTGGGCCGAGCCGCAACGGCGAGCGCACCGGTGGCTTCCGGCGCGACAGCAACCAGCGCAACGACCGCCGCGAGGGGCCCTCGGACCGCTTCGGCACGCCGCGTCCGGCTCGTTCCTACTGAATCGCTGACTGACGCCTCCTCCTGAGTCGCTGACTGACGCGGAGAAACGTCGCTGACTGACGCGAGAAACTGAGACGCCCGGCACTGCAAAGTGCCGGGCGTCTGCTTTTCCGGGAACGTTCACGCGGGTAGACAGAGGTCATGTCGCTGCTGCCCGCTTCTTCGTTCTGGCAACGCAAGGACACCGCCGGGTCCGAGCATGCCCTCCTCGACGCCGCGAACGGTCTTTACGCCCGCGGCACGGCGCTGGCCGTCGATCCGATTCCCTACACCTGCCGCTACGAGTTGCGCACAGATCCTGATTGGGTCACGGCGCACTTCGACGTGACCGCCGAGGGTGCCGGCTGGTCCCGCAGCATCCGCCTCGAGCTCGCCGCCGGCACCTGGCGGGCCACCACGGCCGAGCAGGGTCACCTCGACATCGTGCTGGCCGGGGCCGGTCATGCCGGCGCGGGTCTGCCCGGCACCGAGGATCCCGATCTGCTGTACGGCGCGTTCGACGTCGACCTGGACAGTTCGCCGCTCACCAACACCCTGCCCATCCGGCGTCTCGGACTGCACCGGCCGACCGCCGAGAACGTCGGAGTCACGCACCGGATCAGCGTGGCCTGGGTACGCCTGCCCAGCCTCGAAGTCGTGCAGGCCGACCAGAGCTACACCGCGCTGGGCGACGGCCGTGTCCGGTTCGCGAGCGAGACGTTCAGCGCCGATCTGGTGGTCGACGAGGACGGCTTCGTCGTCGACTACCCGGGCCTAGCCGCCCGCGCCGGTGATCCCTACCACCAGCGAGCCGTTTAAGCGACTCAGCCGACACCTGACGGGCCGCCGCGATCACCTGGCGGCCCGTCAGCGCGATCATCTGGCGGCCCGTCAGCGGCCGACCGCCGGTCTATGCTCCGCTCGCGCCGTTCTGGGCGGAGCCGGGCTGCGGGCGGTTCTCCCACTTGGTCGAGAGAGCGATCGCGGTACGCGTGGAAGCCACCCCGGGCGTGCGGTTGATGCGCACGATGAGCTGCTCGAGCTCGGCGATCGTGCCGACCCGGACAGTCAACTGGTAGGACTCCACCCCGGCCATGAAGTAGCAGCTCTCGACCTCGGGCATGGCCCGCAGGGCAGCGAGCACGTCGTCGGTGTCGGCGCCGGAGTCCTCGATGATTCCGATCAGCGCGGTGACTCCCAGCCCCAGCGCCTCGTGGTCGACCTCGGCCCGGTAACCGCGAACGGTTCCGGCTGCCTCGAGCTTCCCGACGCGCTCGTGCACGGCCGGCGCGGAGAGCCCGACCTGGCGCGCGAGTTCGGCGTACGACGAGCGCGCGTTCTCCCGTAACAGCTCGATCAGCCGAAGGTCGATGGAGTCCATGGTGATGACCCTAATCGGGTGGCAGCTCCCCACTCACGCCCGGTAGCGACGTTACGGCGGCAGGATAACGATCACTGTCGCAATTAGGGCTTTTTCCGCATTCCAGGGACTCGGTTCCGGGGCAATGCTCTAATGGCTTTACGTCCCGATCGAGCACGCCGACACTCACCGTGATCACGGCCGCTCCAACCGAACGACGCGAGGAGGGGGTTGTGGACACTGGAGATCGTCTGCTCACGCCAGGCGAGGTGGCC
Organism: Actinoplanes sp.; assembly: GCA_035687165.1. GTDB lineage: Bacteria > Actinomycetota > Actinomycetes > Mycobacteriales > Micromonosporaceae > Actinoplanes. The sequence continues at coordinate 1,801 of DASRYP010000356.1, forward strand.
GCGCTGTTCCGCGTCGACCCGAAAACGGTGACTCGTTGGGCCGCCGCCGGACGCATAGGCAGCATTCGTACTCCTGGCGGCCACCGTCGATTCCGCGAATCCGAGGTCCGTGCGTTGCTGGAAGGCGACGGCGTGGTCGAGGAGATGCGCGAGGACGACGCCGCCAACCGGCCCCGCAATGAGGGACCGACCAACCCGGGCATAGGTTATGGCCCACCCAACGGGCTGCGCTGAGCATTCAGCTCACCCTTCCAACGGGTCAGAAGCGAATGGGGTACGCCGAGAGCGTCCATTGCTTTGCCCGCTACGAAGTCAACGAGTTGCTGGGCGGTCGCCTGCGCGCCAGATCCATAGAAACCTGGACTGGCGGGCAGAACGACCGCCCCGGCGTCATGCAGGGCGATCAGGTGCTCCAAGTGACTGCGGGTGACCGGTGTCTCCCGGGGCACGATGACTGTGCGGCGACGTTCCTTGAGGTTCACCTCGGCCGCCCGCTGCAGCAGATCCTTGGACAGGCCGATCGCGATTCCCGCGCAGGCCGCCGTGCTGGCCGGCACCACGATCATGCCCTTGGCCGGATAGGACCCGCTGCTCGGACCGGCGGCCAGGTCACCCGCCGGCCAGTAGGACAGGTCACCCAGATCCCGCCCCAGCCACGCGCCGACGTCGTCCTTCCAGTGTCCGTCCCGCACGGCCGCCCCGGTCTCGTCCAGGATCGTCAGCCGTGCGGCCCGCGAAATGACCAGGTCGACGGACTCGCCGGCATCCAGGAGCGCGCTGAGCACCGCCCGCGCGTACGGAGTGCCCGAGGCTCCTGAGACACCGACGACCCACGGTTCACGCATGTATCAAGTGTGCGCCAGCCACGTGCCACCCGCGTCGAAGTGGAAAGGCGTTGAAGTGGGAAAGCGTCATAGCAGAAGCAGGTCGAGCAGGGCGAAGAGGAACAGGGCGATGGCGACAAAGCCGTTGGCGGTGAAGAATGCCCGGTTCACCTTGGAGAGATCGTTCGGCGTGACGACGATGTGCTGGTAGGCCAAGGCGACGGCGGTCAGCGCCAGACCGATCCACCAGAGCCAGCCCAGGCCGACGATCTGGCCGAACCAGACGAAGAGCGCGAACGTCACCACGTGGGTCGCGGTCGAGATGCGCAGCGCCGTGGAGACGCCGAAACGCGCCGGGGTCGAGTGCACGCCGATCTTGCGGTCGACCTCGACGTCCTGGCAGGCATAGATGATGTCGAAGCCG
>DASRYP010000357.1:0-9640 GCA_035687165.1 Actinoplanes sp.
GCGTAACTATTCTGCGGAGAAGGAGGAATTCCGGCGGGATCATGCGCGTCGGCGGCAGTGGGGTCTTGTTCGGCGGCATGCGCAGAAGTTGTGCCGGTCGCACGGGTGCACCGGGAAATGCGCCGAGGTGGGCCTGCATGATTTCGCCGAGGCTCTGCCTCCACTGATCTGGCCGGACGACGCGATCTACACACAGCGTCCAGCACCAGCAGCAGCACCCGCAGCACGAGCAGCACCGCCGGCATCAGCAGCAGCAGCACCGCCGCCGGCATCGGGAGCACCGGTATCACCGCCTGCACCAGCACCGCCGGCGCCGCGAGCACCGGGAGCACCACCGGCATCGGGAGTACCGGGGGCATCGGGGGCATCGGGCCGGTTCGTTGCGGACGGGCGAGACCTGCGGTTAGGCAACGGACAGCAGAGCTGTCGCCCGATACCAGCCGGCGAGGCAGCCGCCACGCGCCGGGCCGGAACCACCACGCGCCCCGAGCCCGCACGCCGGACAAAAAAACGCTGCTCACACCGCACCGGCACGCCGAGCCGAACCCGCACACCAGCAGGCCGAAGCCGCACACCAGGCCAAACCCGCCCGCCGAGCTGGAGCAGCGGTACCGCCCCACGCCGAAGCCGCCGGGCACGTGGGTGGCCCCGGCCAGGATGAGCCCGGTCGCCGCCCCGCGCTCGCCCGACCGACAACATCGGCCACCGGCCGCCGCATCCCGGCCGACGGCAGCGCGCCACCACCACCGACAAAAGCCGATCCACGACAACAACCTCGCACCGCGCGGCGACGGAGCACAGCACACCCCGACAACACATCCCTGACACAGCGAAGACCACCCAGAAAGAAGGCCTGCACCATTCACCTCGGGTCCAATCCGCGCCGCCCCGAGAAAGGGAAATTGATCCCCCGACGACCGAACGTAAAGGAAAGATCACCCCCGCGGCACCCCGCCGCTGTTCGCAGCGTGGTGGGCAGTTCTAGACAGACGGCGACAATAGTCTTTCGCCGACCTGGCCGGACGCATTCGCATCGACAGATGCGTGAGTCGATTATGCCTTCCTGCCGGTTCCGACATCACGTACCGTAGTCGTCCTCGCGTCGGCCGGTCCGATTGTCAAACCTGGGGTGAGGGGCCGGCCGCAGCCCTGGGGTGAGGGGCCGGCCGCAGCGCGTGTACGACTCCCGACGCGGGTGAGGCGGGTCAGGCGGTCTGCACGGTCTCCAGCGCGGCCACGGCGGCACCGCGGGCGCCGGCCATGTCGAGGTCGGCGACCAGGGCGAAGGTGGCAGCCGACTGCTGCTCGGCGCGCAGCTCGGTGCTTTCCCGCACCGTGTTCAGGAACCACTGACGGAACCCCGGCGAGGCCTCGACCACGCCGCCGCCGAGCAGGTAGGCGTCCGGGTCGGTGAAGTTGGCGGCGATGGTGAACAGCTTGCCGATCGCCTTGGCCTGCTGGCCGAAGACCGCCAGGGCCAGCGGGTCCTCCTTCTCCCCGTACGATCGGAGCTGTTTCGCGGCCACCGGCAGGGGCTCGGCCGCGAGGGGGTGGTCGGGGAACCGGGTGAACCAGTAGGGCAGCAGGTTCTTCTTGATCCCGGTGAGCGACGCGATGCTCTCGACGTCGCCGGCGAAGCCGCAGTTGCACTCGGGCACGGGCTGGCCGGGCTCGAGCACGCCGTGCAGCGGAATCTGCACGTGGCCCAGCTCCCCGGCCATGCCCGCGGCGCCGCTGACGACCCTGCCTTCCTCGACCACGCCGCCGCCCAGGCCGGTGCCGACGATCGCGGCGATCGAGGACCGCTGCATCGCCTGGGCGCCGAAGAGCTGGTGGTGAGCGTAGAGCGCGGCGGCGTTCGCGTCGTTCAGGTAGAAGACGGGCAGGCCGATGCGCGCCTCGAGGGCGCTGCGGATGTCGAACCCGTGCCAGGAGACCTGGCTGAAATTGGTCGCGCCCTTCGACGAAATCACGCCGCGGGCGCTGGCCGGGCCCGGGGTGTCGAGCCCGACCGCGCGCACCAGGGTCAGCGGGGTGCTGGTGAGCTCGAGGATGTTGTGGAACGCCTGGGCCAGTTGCTCGATCGCCGACTCCGGGCCGTCGGTCACCAGGCTCGGATTCTCCACCAGGTGATCGACGAGATATCGACCGGTCGCGTCCAGGACCGTGGCGTTGTTGCAGGTGCCGCCGTTGTCGAGACCGACGACGACCCAGGAGGCGGGGGTGCGTACAGATTCAGCCAGATCCACAGAGCCGAGCGTACGTCCGACTTTCGCCCGGCGGTACGGGTGCAGGCGGATTGCGTCTCCGTTAGTCACGGTTGCAAGGGCGACGGCCGGCGGCGTACGCGTCGATCAATCTGGCATGACGACCCGACGTACGGTCCTCGCCGCCGGTGCCGCCACTGCTGTCGCCTCCGCCGTGGGTGTTGCCGCCGCCGCCCCGGCCGCGGACGCCGCCCCCGCCGCCCGGAACCCGACCCAGCTCGTCCCGGCCGACCCGATCGCCCACCTGCTGCGCCGCGCCACGTTCGGTGCGACCCCGGCGTCGCTGGCCGAGGCGCGCAGGCTGGGCGTCGCCGGCTGGCTCGACCGGCAGCTCGACCCGACGTCGATCACTGACGGCGTCTGTGGCGGCGTACTGGCCCGACTGCCGCTGGCCGGCGCGAGCATCGCGACCGTGCGTTCGTCGATCGCCAAGAACTCGTACGAGGCCGTGAAGCAGCTCGGACGGGCCGCGGTGGCTCGCGCCGCGTGGAGCGACCGGCAGCTCTTCGAGGTCACGGCCGCGTTCTGGGCCAACCACCTGCACATCGCCGCGCCCTCCAGCGGGGTCTGGGACAGCCGCTCGGACTACGAGGCCCAGGTCATCCGCAAGCACACCTTCGGGCGCTTCGCCGACATGCTCAAGGCCTCGATGAAGCACCCGGCCATGCTGACCTACCTGGACAACCGCTCGTCGACCCAGGACCACCCGAACGAGAACTACGCGCGCGAGCTGATGGAGCTGCACACCATCGGCCTCACATACACCGAGCAGGACGTGTACGCCGCGGCCAAGCTTCTCACCGGTCTCACCGTCGCCAACACCACCGGGGCGTACCTCTATGCGAGTGCTCGCCACGTGACCGGCGCGGTCGAGATCGCCGGGTTCGAACACGCCAACGCCACCGCCGCCGTGGGCGAGACGGCCGCGCTGGCCCTGGCCGACCACCTGGCGCGTCACCCGGAGACCGCGAAGCGCCTGGCCACCAAGCTGTGCCGCCGTTTCGTGGCCGACGAGGCGCCCGCCGCGCTGGTCGCCGTGCTGGCCAAGGTCTACCTCGACAACGACACGGCGATCAAGCCCGTACTCAAGGCACTCTTCACCTCGCCCGAGTTCGCCGCGTCGATCGGGCAGAAGTCGCGCACGCCGTTCGAGGACCTGATCGCGACGATCCGGACGCTCGGCCTCAGACCGGAGACGTCTGGCGTCAAGGCCCTCGACGCGCTCTACAACGGCCTGGTCAACGCGGGCAACGCACCGTACCGGTGGAGCCCGCCGAACGGTTTCCCCGACGTCGCCGCCGCCTGGGCGTCGCCGTCCGGCTTCCTGATGCGTTGTAACAACCACCTCAACCTGGCCGCCGGCTGGTACCCCACGCAGCTCAGCCGTCCCGCCGACCTGCTCAAGTCGCTCGTTCCGACGCTTCCGGGCACGTACGGCGCCCTGGTCGACGCCCTCGCCGTGCGCCTGATCGGCGCCAAGCTGCCGGCCGCGCACACCGCCGCCGTGCTCAGTGTCGCGGGCAAGCTGCCGACGAGTCCTCTGACCGCATCCGACAAGTCGCTCGCCGGCCACGCGCCGTACCTGATCGCGCTGGTCCTCGACGCGCCGTCGTTCCAGTTGAGGTGATCTTCGTGTTCGACTGCTCCGAGAAGCCTCTCTCCCGGCGGGGCCTGCTCGGCGCCGCTGCCCTGACCGGTCTGGCCGGAGCCGGGGTCTCGACCCAGCTCGCGTACGCCGCTCCGGGCTCCACCGGCGACACGCTGGTCGTGCTCTCGTTGCACGGCGGCTTCGACGGGCTCTCGGCGCTGGCCCCGATCGGCGACCCCGACTATTACCGAGCGCGGCCGACCATCGGCGTCCCGAAGGCGCAGGTCATCGCCGGGGACGGCAGCTTCGGCCTGCACCCGGCGCTGGCCCCGCTGCGGCCGCTCTGGACCAGTGGCAAGCTCGCCGGTGTGCACGCGGTCGGCCAGCCCAACCCGACCCGCTCGCACTTCGCCGCGATGGAGGCGATGGAACACGCGGCCCCCGGCACGTCGATGCGCACCGGATGGCTCGGCCGCATGCTCGGTGCCACCGGCGCGTCCGGGCCGCTCGGCGGGGTCTCGATCGGCGCCGCCAGGCCCGACCGGCTCTTCACCGGACCCGCGCCCTCGGTCTCGATGGCGTCGATCGACAAGTTCACACTCGCCGGAGATTCGGGCACACGTCCCCGGGCGGCGGCGCTGCGGGCCATGTATGCCGACGCGCCCCAGCTGCTGGCCGGCCCGGCCCGGGCCGCCGACCGAGCACTGACCGCGACCGCCGGAGTGCGCGCAACCCCGTACACCCCGGCCAACGGCGCCGTCTATCCCGGGACCGAGCTGGGGACCGCGCTGCGTGCCGTCGCGCGACTGATCAAGGCCAAGGTCGGCCTGGCCACGGCCGCCGTCGACTGCGGTGACTGGGACATGCACGAGGGTCTCGGCCAGGCGGTCGAGGGCCAGCGCATGTACGACAACCTGACCGACCTGGCGCTGGCGCTGGCGGCGTTCGCGGCCGACCTCGGGCCGGACGACCTGAAGTCGGTGACCCTGCTGACGATCAGCGAGTTCGGGCGGCGGGTGCAGGAGAACGGCTCGCGCGGCGCCGACCACGGGCACGGCAACGCGATGCTGTTGCTCGGCGGCGGGGTCAAGGGCGGCCGGGTGTACGCCAAGTGGCCCGGCCTGGCATCCGACGCGCTGGTCGACGGCGACCTCGCGGCGACCACCGACTACCGGTCCGTGATCGGCGAGATCCTCCAGAAGCGCTGCGGGATCGGATCGCTGACCGACGTCTTCCCGGACGTTCGCCCATCGACGTTCGGCCTTGTTTCGGCCCGCTGACACACCCCGTTACGCACCTGTTCACCAGCCGGTGTCGTGCTGGAGGAAGGGGCCACCGCCACTAGTTGATCTTTCTGACAGCCTCTATGGTGGGCCGTGATGGAACCAGCAACAGGACACGTCGTCCTCGAGACCGCCGTCGATGAGGGCTTCGCCTCGCTGCGCCTGCCTGCCCGCCCCCGCGCCGAGCGGTACGAGTTGGGCCGATCCTTGCGCGAGCGCTCCCACCGCTCCGAGATCGCGCACTGGTCGGTCCCGCACGACCGGGTCGACCCGGTCACCCAGATCATGAACGCGAACCTGGGCCGGCGGGCGTGGCTGGTGCCCGTGCGGGTGGGCCGGATGATCGCCTCGCCGTACGCGTACCTGCGCGGCTCGGCCAATGTGATGGCCGACGACTTCGCCTCCCTGCCGGCCACCGGCATCACCCCGATCATCTGCGGCGACGCCCACCTGGGCAACTTCGGCTTCTACGCCTCACCCGAGCGCGAACTGGTCTTCGACCTCAACGACTTCGACGAGGCGCACCCCGGCGCGTGGGAGTGGGACCTGCGGCGCCTGGTGACCAGTGTGTATGTGGCCGGCCGGCAGAACGGGTTCAAGGAGAGCGCCTGCGGCGACGCTGTGCGGCACTGCGTCGAGGAATATCAGCTGCAGATCCAGTACCTGGCCGAGCAGCCGTTGCTGGGCCGCTCGTTCGACCAGATGAACGTCGACCGGCTGCGCTCGGCAGCGTCCCGGACGAGCTTCCGCGACGAGATCGACCGGGCCGCGCGCCGCGCCCGGCGGCGGACGAGCGACCGGGCGCTGCCCCGCTTCACCGAGCGTCGTGACGGCACGGCCCGCCTCGTGGAGGAACCGCCGCTGATCACGCGGCCCAGCGACGCGGAACGCGACCAGCTCGCCGAGGCCCTGGACGGTTACCTGAACACGCTACCGCCGCACTGGGCGCGCATCCTGGCCGGCTACCGGATCGTCGACATCGCGCACAAGGTCGTCGGCGTGGGTTCGGTGGGCCTGCGGGCGTACGTGGCCCTGTGCGAGGGCAGCAGCCCGTCGGACGTGCTGTTCCTGCAGCTCAAGGAGGCCCGCCGCTCGGTCATCGCGCACCACCAGCACGGCGACTCGGCGTGGCACCGCCATCAGGGCCAGCGGGTGGTCGAATACCAGCAGGCGCTGCAGACGGTGTCGGACCCGCTGCTCGGCTGGGCCACAGTGGGCGACAGGCAGTACTACGTACGGCAGTTCCGCGACATGAAGGGCGCGATCGTGGTCGAGGGCATCGACGCGCGGGCGCTGGCCGACTACGCGGGCATCTGCGGATACCTGCTGGCCAAGTCGCACGCGCGCACGAGCGGCGCCTCGATGATCGCCGGCTACATCGGTAGCAGCAACAAGATGGCCGAGGCGCTGTGCAGGTTCGCCCGCAGCTACGCCGACCAGGTGGAGAACGACCACGCCGAACTGGTCCGCGCCGTCCGCCGAGGCATCCTGCCCGCCGAGATCGCCTGAGCCCAGCTCCGATGATTTCCTGTACGTCTGTGGCAGTGTCCCGGTGAGCGGCCGCGTCGAGATCGGCAACCGGGAGCTGCTGGAGTTCTGGACCGAGCGGCACCTGTGCACGCTGACTACCCTCCGTTCCGACGGCTCGCCCCACGTGGTGGCGGTCGGCGCGACCCTCGACCCCGCAACCGGCCTGGCCAGGGTGATCTCGTCGTCCTCCTCGGCCCACGTCCGGCACGTCCGCGCGGGCCAGACCCGGGTGGCGATCTGCCAGGTCGAGGGAGCGCGCTGGGCGACGGTGGAGGGACTCGCGGTGGTGCGCGACGACCCCGAGGCGGTGGCCGAGGCGGTCGAACGTTATGCGGCCCGCTACCGCACGCCCCGCCCCAACCCGGCCCGCGTCGCCATCGAAATCACCGTCACAAAGATCCTCGGCTCGAGCCGCTTCACCACCTGACCCACCCGCGGCCACGCCCGACCCACCCGCGGCCACGCCCGATCCGCCCGATCACGCCGGACCCGGTCCGGCCACCGGCCGTCCTGGGGCTAGGGCCTTCGAGCCGCTCCTAGATACGGCCGTCGGAGGTGAAGGGGCCGACCTTGGCGGGCAGGACGAGGCCGGCGGCGGCGAGGGCTACCAGCAGGTCGTGGAGCTGGCGGCGGGACAGGGTCTCCTGCGTCTCGATCTCGGGGTGGGGGACGCCGAGCGCCCGGGCGGCCTCGATCGCCCGGCCACCGATGGCCGCCTCGACCGCCCACAGACGGTGGGCGCGTATCGCCAGGTGGGCGGAGGCGATGAGCGCACCGTGCAGCCGCAGGAGGCGGCGCAGGTCGGCGGCGAGTTGTTCGATCGGGGGGCCGAGCGGTTCCGGCGGCTGCGGCCGCATCCCCTGCCAACGGTCGGCGACCGCGTCGCACCACTTCGGCGCGAAGAGCACGAGCGCGCCGAGCAGCGTCGGCGTGGCCACGATGACGGCGAGCTTCCCCACATCCCAGACGTTCACGATGCTCCCTGCGGACGGCGGACGAGGCCGTACTTCCGACGATCCGCCCGCGCGCGACCAGCGTCAACCCCATTTCCGCACACAACGCACTCCCGGTGCGTCCCGCGCGCGCCTGGACGTCAGCGGACGCGGCCGCGCGGGAGCAGGCGGGAGATGGGCATCGGCGGGGCCGGCAGGGAGGGGCCGTCGTATCCGTCCACCTCGCCGAAGCGTGGGGTGTGGTCGGCCCAGTCGGCTCGCATCTGGACAATCTCGTCGTGCTCGCGGGCAACGAAGTTCGCCGCCGAGGAGGAGCAGCCGGGAAGGGGAATCGGTGGCGACACGCACGGTGCGGCGGCCGGAGCCCAGGTAGAGCAGTGGGCCGGGCTTCAGCGTGGCGTCCTCGATCGTGGGGGCACCGTCGAGCGCGAGCAACGCGTACTCGAAGTCGGGCCTCAGGGTCAACGTGGACTCGGCGGACCCGGCGAACGCGATCTCGGCTCCGACCAGCGGGGTGTGGATCTGCGCGGGGGACGTGGCGCCGGCGAAGGAGCCCACCAGGACCGTCGTGGTGACATTGCCCTCGGTGACCGCGGGGAGATCGGCGTGGTGGGCGAAGGCCGGTGGCATGTCGCGCACCGCATGGGGCAGCGCGACCCAGAGTTGGACGCCGTGCAAGATCGGCGGGTGGACCGGCGGGGTCGCCTCGGCGTGGGAGATGCCGCGGCCGGCGGTCATCAGGTTGAGCTCGCCGGAACGTATCGCTCGCACGTTGCCGAGGCTGTCGCGATGCAACACCTCGCCGGCGACCAGCCAGGTCACGGTCTGCAGGCCAGTGTGCGGGTGGGGGCCGACCCGCATGCCGTCGGAGTCGGCGAGATCATGCGGACCGTACGCGTCCAGGAAGCACCACGCGCCCACCGTGCGCCGCTGGCGGTGGGGCAGGGTGCGAGTGACGGCGAAGCCGCGCGGGCCGCCGAGCGCCACGGGCACGCCCTCGAGAAGCTCGAAGGCGGCCGGCGCGGACAGGCCGACCTCGGGATCGGCTTCGAAGCTACTCACATCCGGGACGCTACCCCGCGGGTGTGACAGAACTGAGCGGCGGAACGGCGGCGGGGTGTTACCCCGCCGCCGTTCCGTTCCCGGCACTACCACACAGGCACGACCTCACACCGGCATGGGGGGCAGGACGATGTGAGCGTTCGCGTTGAGTGTGTGCGGTGGCGGCCTCTACAGACGGGGGCGACGGCCGCCGGCCGGGGAGTTGAGGGTCTCGAGCGTCCAGGCGTCGAGACGGCACAAAGCCGTCAGCCAGGTGGCGCGCACGGCACCGAGGTCCAGGCGCGGCATGATCCGCTCCTTTTCGATCGGTGTCGTGGGCTCCATCCGAGACTTCGTCGTCCCGGACGCCTCTCCACCGTGACACCCTTTAGCACCTTGATCTGCTTCTGGGGAACGTGGGCTTCACCACTGTCGTCGCACGTCCGGGGCTGAGGTTACTCGTCCGTATCCTCAGACCGGGTTTAAGACTTGCTTAAGTTCGATCCGTACGCACGGTGACGGCCGATCCGGGAAATCGAGCGAAGTGTCCGTCAGCCGACAGCGCTTGAACCGTTCGGCACTGGCCCCCGTACTCTCCGCCGACAAACAAGCCCGGCGGAGCGGCGTGTCGGGACCGTAGCTGGGTCCCGGCTCACAGCGAGGCCGCGGGACGCGCGCACAGGGGTGGTGGCGCGGCCCGCAAATCCGTGGTTAACCTTCCACATCACCGCGTGGGAGGGGTCGATCCGGGCACGCGTGACGAACGGGGGGCGAGGCATGCGGCGACGGGGTGAAGGGCGGCCCCCTCGGCGCCGTGAGCAGGTTTTCCGTGGGCCGGCTTCTTCCGGATACGGTCCGGGAGCCGTGGCATGAGCTTCGAGGACGACGAATACTGGGACGAGGAATACTCCGAGTACTCCATCGTCCCCAACGCGGCGGTAGTGCAGGAACGTCAGCACGAGCGGCGCGACGTCCCCG
>DASRYP010000358.1:0-6340 GCA_035687165.1 Actinoplanes sp.
GCTAGATCGCAGGCGAACCGCTCGTCGGGCGCCACCGGGAAGTGGGTGGTCGGGTCGAGCGCGTTGTAGACCGGCACGCACGCCGCCGCGCCAAAGCCACGATAGGCGTCCACCACCGGCGGGCCGCCGCCATAGGTCAGCACCATGTCGATACGGGGGAGTGCGGCCATCACCGGATGGGTGGGATCGGCGCGCATCTCGTCGAGCGTGGCGGCGGCGAGCACCTTGCCGTCGGGGTCGATCGTCTCGGGGTCGGCCAGGAAGGCGCCCCAGGTGGCCATGTCGCTCGCGGTGCTCCACAACTGGGCGGCCGGGCCGACGCCACCGAGGTCGGTCTGCGGTTCGGGCCGGGCGGCGTCGGAGTAGGCGTCGACCAGGTAGCCGACCGCGGCCTGGGCCGGTGGGTGCAGCGTGGTGGCGGTGAGGCCGAGCGGCTCCAGGATGCGTGCGGTGACCGCTTCGGCCCAGGTGCTGTCGCGGAGCGTGGCGACGAGCTGGCCGAGCACGGCGTATGCGAGGTTGGAGTAGTGGAACCGGCGACCGTTAGGCAGCACCCGCTCGGCGCGGTCGAGCTCGGCCAGCAGCCCCGCGGCATCGGGCGCGACCAAAGTGTCCCAGATGTCCCCGTACGGCTCCCGCTGAAACCCGGACGTGTGCGAGAGCAGCCGCCGGACGGTCGCGTCGCCGTGCGCCGGCACGTCGAGGTGCTTGGCGACCGGGTCGTCGAGGTCGAGCAGGCCGTCGTCGCGGCACTGGAGGATCAGGACGGCGGTGAGGGTCTTGGTGATCGAGCCGATCCGGAAGCGGGTGTCGGCGTCGAGCGGATGATCGGGGCGGCCGGAGTCACCGACGGTGAGGACCCAGGGTTCGCGGTCGGCACGGTGCAGCGCGACCGAGAGGGCGGGCACGCGGCCATCGGCCTGGGCCTTGCGGGCGGCCCGCTCGTAACGGGCGGTCGGGCGGTCGTTCTCCATCCGGGTGATCCTAAGGTGGCAGCGATGAACATCGAGAATGGGAGCGCTCCATGACGGAGGTCGAGCATCTGCTCGCGCGGTTGAGCCTTGCGGAGAAGGTGTCGCTGCTGGCCGGGCAGGACTTCTGGTCGCTGCCGGCGATCGAGCGGATCGGGCTGCGGTCGCTGGTGATGTCGGACGGGCCGATCGGGGTACGCGGCGTCGGCTGGGCGCCGGATGATCCGTCGATCGCGCTGCCCAGCCCGACGGCGCTCGCCGCGGCTTGGGACGTCGAGCTGGCCGAGCGGGCCGGGCAGCTCCTCGGGCAGGAGGCGCGGCGCAAGGGCGTGCACCTGCTGCTCGGTCCGACGGTGAATCTGCAGCGCACGCCGCTGGGCGGCCGCCACTTCGAGTGCTACTCCGAGGACCCGCTGCTCAGTGGCGAGGTCGCGGTGGGTTTCGTGCGCGGGGTGCAGCAGCACGGCGTGGGCACGACGGTGAAGCACCTGGTGGGCAACGACTTCGAGACGGATCGGATGGAGGTCGACGTCCGGATCGGCGACCGGGCGTTGCGCGAGATCTATCTGGCGCCGTTCGAGCGGGTGGTGGAGTCCGGCGGCTGGGGCGTGATGAGCGCCTACAACAGTGTGAACGGGCAGTCGATGGCGCAGAACGGACCGCTGCAGGACGAGATCCTGAAGCGCGAGTGGGGCTTCGACGGGGTGGTGGTCTCGGACTGGCGGGCCGCGCGTTCGACCGTCGGCGCGGCACTGGGCGGCCTGGACATCGCGATGCCGGCTCTGGAGAACCCCTGGGGCGACAAGCTGGTGGCCGCCGTACGGGCCGGCGAGGTGCCCGAAGAGGTGATCGACGACAAGGTACGCCGGATCCTGACACTGGCGAGCCGGGTCGGAGTGCTCGACGGCGGACCGGTGGTGACCCCGCCGGAGCATCTGGACGGCGACTCGGTCGCGTACGAGGTGGCCGCCCGCTCGTTCGTGCTGGTACGCAACGAGAACTACACCCTGCCCCTGGAGCCGGCCGCGCTGACCAAGGTGGCGGTGATCGGCGCGCTCGCCACGGACGCCCGGGTGCTCGGCGGCGGCAGTGCCCAGGTCTCCCCGCCGCACGTGGTCTCGCCGCTGACCGGCCTGACGGCGAAACTGTCCGGGGTGGACGTCGAGTACGCGATCGGCGCCGACCCCCGGCCGTTCCTGCCCGCCGCGCACGGCCCGCAATGGTCCCCGACCACGGTGACCTTGGGTGACTACTCGTTCCTGGTCGACCCGGCCGCGGTGCGCTGGATCGGCTCGCTGCCCGGCGGTCTCGACCCGGCCGACGTCGGCGAGATCTACCTCGCGACGACGTTCACGCCCGACGTCGAGGGCGAGCACACGTTCGCGGTTTCCGGTTTCGGCACGTTCGAGCTGACGGTCAACGGCGAGCTGCTGTACGAGGGTTCGCTGCACCCGCCGGGCGCCACCCGCGCCGACCTGCTGCTCTCCCCACGCGAGCAGCGGGTCTCGGCCCGGCTCGAGGCCGGGGTGGCGGTTCCGGTCGGGCTGCGCCAGACGATCGACCGCGGCCTGGCCCACTCGATCTCGACGACGCTCGGTCACCGCCCGCCCGCGCCGGACGAGGAGGGCATGATCGAGGAGGCCGTACGCCTGGCCGCCGGCTCCGATGTCGCGGTGATCGTGGTGGGCACGACCGAGCAGGTCGAGTCGGAGGGCTTCGACCGGGTCTCGCTCGCGCTGCCCGGCCGGCAGGACGAGCTCGTGTCCCGAGTAGCCGCGGCCAATCCGCGTACGGTCGTGGTCATCAACGCCGGCTCCCCGGTGCTCATGCCGTGGGCCGACGAGGTCGCGGCGATCCTGCTCACCTGGTTCCCCGGTCAGGAGGCCGGCGCCGCCCTGGCCGACGTGCTTCTCGGCGTCGCCGAGCCGGGCGGACGGTTGCCCACGACCTGGCCGCGGCTGGCGGAGGACTGCCCGGTGCTGGCGGTCGAGCCGCGTGCCGGCGTGGTCTCGTACGACGAGGGCGTCTTTGTCGGTTACCGCGGCTGGCTGCGTTCCGGGGTCGCGCCGCTGTACGCGTTCGGACACGGTCTCGGCTACACCACCTGGACCTATGACGAGATGGTGGGCAACGAGACGGAGGCCGTGGTCACGCTGACCAACACCGGCTCGCGGGCCGGGCGCGAGGTCGTCCAGATCTATGTCGGACCGTCGCCGGTCGATCCGCGGCGTCCCGAGCGCTGGCTGGCCGGCTTCGCGAACGTCGAGGCCCGTCCCGGGGAGACCGTCACCGTACGAGTCCCGTTGCCGCCACGGACCTTCGAGATCTGGGACGGTAGCTGGCGGCGCGTTGCGGGCGACTACCGGGTGATCGCCGCACACGCGCTCGACGATCCCCGCCTGACCGTCACGGTGGAGGGGATCTAGGCGCGCGACTGCCAGGCCGACCAAAGCGTGGCGTAACGGCCGCCCGCGGCGACGAGGTCGTCGGGGGCGCCCTCCTCGAGCACGGCGCCGTGCTCGAGGACCACGATGCGGTCGGCGCCGGCGGCCTGGGAGAGCCGGTGCGCGACCAGCAATGTGGTGCGGCCCTTGGTGGCGGCCAGCGCCGACTCCTCCAGTTCGCGGGCGCCCGCGCTGCCGGCCTCGGCGGTCGCCTCGTCGAGGATGGCGATCGCCGGGTCAAGCAGCACGAGCCGGGCCAGCGCGAGCTGCTGTGCCTGGGCCCCGGTCAGCGGGTGCCCGCCCTCGCCCACCACCGTGCGAAGCCCGGCGGGCAGGGCGCGGGCCCAGTCCAGGGCGCCGACGCGATCGAGTGCCGCCTCGACCGCCTCGGCCGTCGCGGACGGGCCGGCCAACCGCAGGTCCTCGATCAGTTCGCCGGCGAAGACGTGCGTCTCCTGGCTGATGGTCGCGACGATGCCGGGCGCGAGCTGGTCGACGGGCACCCCACCCACGGTGGCGGTGCCCGAGTGCGGGTGCAGGATGCCCGCGGCGATCGAGGCGACGGTGGTCTTGCCGGCTCCCGTCGAGCCGACCAGGGCGACCCGTTCTCCCGGCGCCACGCGCAGGCTGATCCCGCGCAGCACCGGGACCCGCTCCTCGTACGCGAAGGTCACGTCGCACAGGGTCAGCTCGGGGGCGGCGGGCTCGCGGGCGCCGGCCGCCGCGACCGGCAGCGTGCCGACGCCGACCAGGCGGGCCAGCCCGGCCCCGGCCGCCTGGATCTCGTCGAAGGTGAACAGGATCATCGAGACCGGGTTGAAGAGGCGGTGGAACAGTACCGCCGCCGCGGCCGTCTCGCCGACCGTCACCGAGCCGTCCCGGACGAACCCGAAGCCGGCCACCAGGATCGTGGCCAGGCCGAGCAGCTCGGCCCGGCTGATCCGGCCGACGAACCGGGTGAAGAGCGCGAACACGCCGACCGAGAGGTCCCGGGCGCGCGCCGAGGCGTCCTCGATGGCCAGCAGGTGCCGGCTTTCCAGGCGATAGGCGTGCACGGTGCGTACGCCTTGCAGGCTTTCCATCAGCAGCTGTGAGCGGGCGCCGACCGCGGCCCGTTCGGCGGCATACATCGGCGCCGAGCGCGGCAGGTACCAGCGCAGCGCGAGCAGGTAGGCGGGCAGGCTCGCGATCCCGGCCACCCCGAGCCGCCAGTCCAGGCCGAACATCGCGGTCACGCTGAGCACCCCGAGGAACCCCGCCGAGATCACGGTCGGCATCACCTCGGCGGCTGCCGTGCCGACCGCGGCCACGTCGGCGCCGACCCGGGCCAGCAGGTCGCCGCGTCCGGCCCGGTCGAGCGTGTTCGCGGGCAGGCGCAGGGCGACGCCGACGACCTCTTCGCGCAGGTTGGCCAGGATCCGCTCGCCCAGGCGGCTCACCAGTGTGCTGGTCGCCCCGGCGGCGAGCCCGCCGAGCAGCGCGATCACCGCGACGAGCACGCCGATCGGCACCAGGGTGGTGGAGGCGGCACCGTCGCGTACGAGATCGACCAGCAGGCCCAGCGCGGTGACCGGAACCACCGAGGCGGCCGCCGCGACGAGGCCGGCGGCGACCGCGAGTGCCACCTCGAACCGGCGGACGCGCAGTTGCCGGCAGAGCCAGAACCAGGTCTGCCGGTGCGTGGCGATCGGAAGCGCGTGGGTCACCGCAGCACCGCCGTCCGGTAGGTGTCGTCGGTGGCCGTCAGCCAGGCGTGCGTGCCGGTCGCGACCACCTCGCCGTCGCGCACCACGATCACCCGGTCGGTGACCGCGAGCAGCGCCGGGCTGGTGGTGATCAGCAGCGTGGCCAGCGTCGAGCCGGGGCCGTGGCGCAGGGCGCGGATGCCCCGGGCGATGGAGTGCTCGGTGACCGCGTCGACCGCCGTGGTGGGTTCGTGCAGCACCAGCAACCGGGGCTGGGCGAGCAGGGCGCGGGCCAGGGCGAGCCGCTGCCGCTGGCCGCCGGAGAGCGCCGCGCCGCGGTCGGAGATGGCGTGGTCGAGGCCGTCGGGGTGGGCCGCGATCACGTCGTCGGCCGCGGACGCGCGCAGCACAGCGGTCAGGTCGTCGCCGCGGCGCTGGATGAGGTTCTCCCGGATCGTGCCGCTGAAGAGCTCGGGCAGGTGGGGCGCGACCAGCACGTCCGGGGAGCCGTCGTCGAAGAGCGCCACCAGCGCCCCCGCGTCCGGCTCGACCACCACTCCCACACACTCCCCCGCGACCGGCGGGATCGGGTTGTCCCCGGCCGGCGGCCGGGGAGGCCGGACGTCGAGCACCGCCTCGATGCGTTCGGCCGAGGCGCGTGACGAGGCGAACCAGCCGGGCGCCGCGGAGAGCGTGGCGAACGGATCGCCCAGGAAGGCAGCCAGGCCGATGACGGTCACCAGTTCGCCCGCGGAGATCCGGCCGCTCAGCGCGAACCAGCCCGCCAGGATGGCGATGCCGCAGGCCAGCAACGTGCTCACCGTGTCCGAGGCGGCCTGGAACCAGCCGAGGGTCTTCGCGGCCCGCAGGGTGGCGCCGAGCGACTCGCGGCTGACCTCGCGATAGCGGTTCGCGGCGGCGTCCTGGGCGCCGATCCCGCGCAGTGGCCGCAGCCCGGTGACCAGGTCGGTGGCGAGGGAGGAGGCCCGGCCCGCGACCTCCTGCCGGGCGGCGACCCGCCGGATGATCCGGGGAGCGGCGCGTTGCAGCGCGACCAGCACGACCGGAGTTCCGATCAGGACGACCAGACCCAGCGGTACGGAGATCAGGCACAACCCGACCGCGCTGATGGCCGTCGCGACCAGCGCCCCGACCAACCGGGGCAGATAGTCGAGCAGGTACGAGGTGGTGTCCGTGTCGGTCGTCGAGATGGTCAGGACGTCCCCGGTGCGTACCTCGG
>DASRYP010000359.1:0-4571 GCA_035687165.1 Actinoplanes sp.
CGCGGCTCCGATCAGCGCGGGTGCGGTGGTGGGCCGGGTCCACAGGCGGGCGCGGTCGACCTTGACCAAGCCGTCCCGGGTGACCTCCTTGCCGTCCATCAGGTCCCGGATCACGTCGACGCACTCCAGCAGGCGGGCCTCACGGACCTCCTTGCGCGGCCACGGTTCACCGGTGATGTGCTCGTTGCTGTATTCGCCACTGCCCAGGGCGGCCCAGAACCGGCCCGGATACATCGAGGCGAGCGTGCCGATGGCCTGGGCGATGATCGCGGGGTGATACCGCTGGCCGGGCGCGTTCACCACGCCGAACGACAGGTTCGTGGCCTGCAGGGCGGCACCCAGCCACGACCAGGCGAAGGCCGACTCCCCCTGGCGGCTGCTCCAGGGGGAGAAGTGGTCGGAGCACATCGCCGCCTCGAAGCCGGCGCGTTCCGCGGCCACCACGGCGGCGAGCAACTCGGCGGGCGGGATCTGCTCGTGCGAGGCATGGATTCCGTACTCCGTCATGAGTGGCCTTTACCCACGTGGCCGGGATTAGGAACCCGGACAAGAATCGGCTGCCGGTCGGCCCCGGCCCGCAGGACACCGAGAACGTCACCACGGCCGCTGAGTCCGTCCGCAAGCTCTCCGCCCTCGATGGTACGTGGACGGCCTCGACCGCGGCCTGGACGATCTTCGCGGCGCCTGGTCGGGCGGTCATTCAGTTCTGTCTTTCCGACCGACCCTCGTGGGCCCTTGATCAGATAAGTTGCGCCGGGCGCAGTCGCGCCGCGTAACCGAAAGGGCAGTCCATGCGCCGGATTCTGGCCGCCGTCGTTGCCGTGACGACCCTGCTCGCCGGGACGGCCTGCAGCTCCGACGAGAAGGACGAGGGCGCGAGCGGGGGCACGAAGATCAGCGTCGGCGTCATCCCGATCATCGACGTCGCGCCGATCTATCTCGGCAAGCAGAAGGGCTTCTTCGCGAAGCGCGGCATCGATCTCACCCTCTCCCCGGAGCAGGGCGGCGCGGCGATCGTCGAGGGCGTGCTCGGCGGCAAGTACCAGTTCGGCTTCAGCAACGTGACCTCGCTGATGGCCGCCACCGCGGCCGGTGCGCCGTTGCGGGCGGTGGCGAGCGGCGTGGCCTCCAACGGTCGGGCCGGGCGCGATTTCTCGGCCATCGTGGTCTCCGGCGGCAGCCCGATCCGTTCGGCGCGCGAGCTGGCCGGCAAGCGGATCGCGGTGAACACGCTGAAGAACCTCGGCGACACCACCGTGCGTCAGTCGGTGCGCCGGGCCGGCGGTCGGGCCGACGATCTGCGCTTCCAGGCGATGCCGTTCCCCGAGATGCCCGGCGCGTTGCAGGCGGGCAAGGTGGACGCGGCCTGGGTGGTCGAGCCGGCGCTGAGCGCGGTGCTGACCCAGGGCGGGCAGATCCTCGCGTCGAACTTCGTGGACACCGCCCCCGACCTGACGGTGGCGCTCTATTTCACCAGCCGGGGTACGCAGACCGCGAAGCCACAGCTCGTCACGGACTTCACCGAGGCGATCAAGGAGTCGCTGCGCTACGCCGCGAGCCACCCTGAGGAGGTGCGTGACGTGGTCGGCACCTACACCAAGATCAATGACACCGTACGCATCGCGATGATCCTGCCGAGCTGGCCCGAGGAGATCAACCGGTCGTCGTTGGAGCGGGTCGCGTCGCTCGGTCAGCACGACGGCATCTTCGCCAAACCCCCGACTCTCGACCAGCTCCTGCCCTGACGGGTCGTCGGTCCGATCTGGCCCGACTTGCTCGGAGATACTTTCGGCTCCGGAGAAAAAAGTAGTGATTGATATATCGAAAGATATGGACGCCACACCAAAAGCAGATCAAGCTGTTCACACTTCTGCACCGGTTCGGTAACCGAGGAGCGTGGATGAAACGTCTGCTAGTGGCCGTTCTCCTGGTCGCGACGTTCGCTTCAGCACCGGCGGCGGCGCACGCCGCCGAACTGGCGCCCCAGGAACCGGGCGTCACCCTTCGCACCTACGACATCGGACTGCCGCTGAACCGGGTCTGTGATCTCAAGCCCGGCCAGACGCCCAACGTCGACAAGCTGATGCCCACCGTCGACTGGTCGACCGCCGAGCAGTTCGGCCTCGAGAACGACTTCATCACGCACGCCCTGGCCAACCTCACCGTGCCGGCCGGCGGCTCGTACACGTTCCGGCTGATGAGCGACGACGGCTCGAAGCTCTACATCGGAGACAACCTCGTCGTCGACCACGACGGGTTGCACGGCGACGTGCCCAAGGACGGCGCCGTCGACCTGACCGCCGGCGTGCACGCCCTGCGCGTCGAGTATTTCGAGCGCGACGGCGGCCAGCGCCTCACGCTCGCGTGGAAGCCGCCGGGCGCCGCCGACTTCGCGGTCGTGCCGGCCAGTGCGCTGAGCACCGACGCAGGCGTGGTACGGGTGACCGCACCAGGCCGCAAGGAGTGCACCGCCGGCACCGACTCGCCCGGCGACGGCCTGCCGCTGACCGCCGTGAACCCCGGTTACGACCTCACCGACCTGCGCCCTGAGGGCTTCCAGCCGCAGGTCACCGGCATCGCCTGGCGGCCGGACGGCAAGATGGTGCTGAGCACGTGGGGCGGCACGGACGCCGTCAGCGGCGAGGTCTATCTGGTCGAGAACGTCACCGGCGGGACCGGCCCCGGCAGCGTGAAGTACAAGAAGATCGCCGACAAGCTCAAGGAGCCGATGGGCGTCGCGGTCGTCGACGGCCTGGTCTACGTGACGCAGAAGCACGAACTGACCGAGCTGCGTGACACGAACGGCGACCAGGTGCTCGACACCCGCCGTACGGTCGCGGTCTGGCCTTTCGGCGGCAACTTCCACGAGTTCGCGTTCGGTCTGCTCTACCGCGACGGCAACTTCTACGCGAACCTGTCCGTCTCGATCGACCTGGGCGGCGCGACCACCGATCCGCAGCCGGTCGGCGGCCGCGGCACGAGCATCGTGGTCAACCGCAAGTCCGGCCAGGTCACCACGGTCGCGGGCGGCCTGCGCACCCCCAACGGCCTCGGCTGGGGCAACGGCGACGACCTCTACGTCACCGACAACCAGGGTGGCTGGCTCCCCTCCTCCAAGCTGGTCAAGATCGAGAAGGGCGCGTTCTTCAACCACTACACCAACCCCGACGGCGCGTACGACGCCGAGAAGCCCACCCGGCCGGTGCTGTGGCTGCCGCAGAACGAGATCGCCAACTCGCCCAGCACGCCGGTGCTGCTCAAGTCCGGCCCCTACCAGGGTCAGATCCTGTTCGGCGACGTCACCTACGGCGGCTTGCAGCGGGCTGCGCTGGAGACGGTGAACGGCCAGGAGCAGGGCGCGGTGTTCCGGCACACGCAAGGCCTCGAGGCCGGCGTCAACCGGGTGTCGATCGGCCCGGACGGCGCGATCTACGTCGGCGGGCTCGGCGCGGACGGCAACTGGGGCCAGGAAGGCAAGCTCCGGTACGGCTTGCAGAAGCTCACGCCGAACGGCAGGAGCGTCTTCGACATGAAGCGCGTGAAGGCCACGTCGACCGGCTTCACGATCGAGTACACCGAGCCGGTCTCGGACGCGACGGTCGCGAAGCTGGCGACGGCGTACCAGGTCGAGCAGTGGCGTTACGTGCCGACCGCGCAGTACGGCGGGCCGAAGGTCGACCAGGAGACCCTGGCGGTGACCGCCGCGAAGGTTTCCGGCGACCGCAGGACGGTGACGCTGACGGTGGCGGGGCTGCGCCGGGATCGGGTGGTGCACCTGCGCTCGCCGCGGCCGTTCAGCGCCAAGGACGGCGAGACGCTGTGGAGCACCGAGGCCTGGTACACGTTGAACGAGATCCCGGGCGACCACGAGCAGCAGGTCTTCTACGAGGCCGAGGAGGGAAACCGCGAGGGCGGCGCGAGTCTGGCGACCGATCACCGCGGCTTCTCCGGCATCGGCTTCGTGGCCGGCCTGGGCAACCTGAACGCGGCGACGACGACGCACGTCGAGGTCGACAAGTCCGGTGACTACGCGGTGGGGCTGCGCTACTCCAACGGCCCGAACCCGTTCAGCGGCCCGAAGACGGTCAGCGTGCACGTCAACGGCAAGAAGATCCGCCAGGTCAACCTGCCGACGACGGTGACGTGGGACGACTGGGCGACGGCCACCGAGACACTGCCGCTGGAGCGGGGCGTGAACACGATCCAGTACCGGGTCGACGCCCTGGACACCGGCCACGTGAACGTCGACCTGATCAGCGTCCGCAAGCCCGGCGCGAGGATCACCCTCTTCGACGGTCACGGCCTCGACAACTGGCAGCACACCGACGGCCGGCGCCCGGCCTGGCCGGCCGTGGCTCCGAACGCGACCGAGGTGTGCTGCGGTGACCTGCGCACCAAGGACGCCTTCGGCGACTACAAGTTGCACGTCGAGTTCAAGGTCCCGCTGCTCCCCCCGGACGTGACCGGGCAGAACCGCGGCAACAGCGGGATCTACCAGCAGGAGCGCTACGAACTGCAGATCCTCGACTCGTACGGCGACACCACCCCCGCCGACAACGAGGCCGGCGCGA
>DASRYP010000360.1:0-3835 GCA_035687165.1 Actinoplanes sp.
GAAGTCGCCCGGCCCGGCCGGAGAGTCGTCCTGGGTGAACTCGTGCCGATAGGCAGGCGTGCCGCCGACGATCGCGTTGACGAGCAGGGCGGTGCGTGGGTCGTCGATGTCCCAGAACCGGGCGGCTGCCCGGTAGTCCAGCGTCCGGACCACCAATTCCAGGCCGGCTCGTCCCCGCAGCGGCGCGGTCCCGGACAACAACCCGCCCATGAACGACAGCGCCGAACCGCACAACAGCAGCCGTACCTGCGTGTTCGAGCGCTGTCCGGCTGGATCGAGCGCACGCTGAATGATCGAGGGCAGTGCTGGGCTGGCGCGGGCCAGGAACGGAAACTCATCGATCACCACCGGCATCGGTCCGCGCCGGGCCATCGTCATCGTCCGCATGATCGCTTCGTCCCAGTTGACGAACCGCAGCGGTGTCGCCTCATCGAGGTGGTCGCCGAGCGCCTGCCCATACTGCCGTAGCGCATCGGCCTCGGACGACTCGGTGGCGGTGAACATGAATCCGCCACCCGCCTGAACCAATGCGTCGAGCAGGAACGTCTTGCCCTGACGCCGACGACCGGAAACGACACCCAGGGTCGCCCCGCCCTGCGGCAGGCGAGCGAAGCGGACCAGCTCGTTCCACTCGTCGTCCCGGTCGAAGATCTCGCTCGGCTTCTCCACGACCCTCCCCATGTAAGCGTAGTTACTATAACTATACTTACATAGGCGCCATGCGGCAGGATCGGGCCACTTGTCCGTGTCGGCGCAGCGTACTGGTTCCGGTTCCAAATCAGCTCGAAACCGGCCTCGGTCGCAGGTGGTCGAGGCGGAGTGGCCGGGCAACGCGGCGAGGTCCGGGAAGTGGGGGAACCCGTCGATTCAGGGCAGGTCCGGCTCATCGCGTGTGCGGACCCGGCGCTGGCCACACCGATCAGCCACGCCCGCAAACTGCGTGCGGCTTGCCGCCTGATCGGCAACCGACCTGTTCACCGCCCGCGTCCCGTGAAGATGGATATCGGTCTGGTGCACCAGGCAAGCCCCCGAGTACGTCGAAGCCGGCGCACGTATCGCGCTCGGCGATGCGAGGCAGAGCTGGGCTGACCCGGCTTTCACCACCGCCCTCCCACGGAAAGCCACGCGCCGGGCACCTCGTGCGCGAGGTGCCCGGCGTCGCTGCCGCAGGAGGCGCGCCCCGCGGTACCGGTGCACGAACGATCGCGTGACCCGTCGTGAACATCAAGTCGACTGCCGAAGGTGTTTTCCCAGCTCAGAAGAGGTCGCGAGTGCTCCGGATGTGCTCGGCGAGTGGATAGCATCCCAGGTCGGCGTTGGGCACCCGCGGTCACCGCCGGGGCATAGCGGGCCGCGAGTGCACGAAATTTGCTCCGCGTGTCCTCCGACCAGCGGCGGAACCGCCATCGGCGTACCCGATGGCGGTGTTGACCACCACACGCATCGAGTGCACTGGTCGGCAGAGGACGGAGTGCACGTCGGCACCGTGATTGAAACCGCCGTCGGTGTTGTAGCTCGCCGAGGACCGCGTGGAAGCGTTCGTCGGCATCCAGCGGATCGTGGCTCAGTCAAGTCGTGTTCGCGGTTCCTGTTACGTGTCAGTAGTAGTAGGCGTGAGCGGTTGTGGGTGCCTTTCCTGCCCGGGTGTAACTGCGCAGGATCGCGGCGACCACCTGGCTGAACAAGCGCTTGTCGACCTCGGCCGAGGTCCCCTGCGAGTCCCCAGTGGCCGCGTCGTAGAGAAGGCCGCCGATCGGCTGACCGCTGTCGTCGGCCGGACGGAATCGGCGTGTAGGCACCTCGAACGTCACGAAGCCGGTCTGCTGGTCGGCCTCCCAGCGGTAGAGCACGCGCTCACCGGTCGCATCCCCCTGCGCCCAAATACCGATTGACGCGGTCACCGCTCACACCCCCTTGTTTCCGTCAGCCCTGTAGTTGATAGCCGAGGCCGTCCCTGGCCGCTGCTTCAGGATCCCATGTAAAGCCGGCTTCGTTCGTTGCCGTATGTGCCCGCAGATAGCTACGGTCGCCCGTGGTCGCCATGAGGTTGGCCTCGTAGCGTTCGTGATTGAGCAGGTCGATGTCCGCCGGATGCGGATTGCCGTCAGTCAGCCGCTGCCAGGCCTCGGCCATTCGCGGGTTCGCGTCGAAAGGCCCCACGAAGTCGTCGCCGTACAGGTCGAGCAGATGTTCGTCGCGAAACACATGGTTCTTGACGGTGATGACGTCCTCGGTGCTGAACCCGTATTTACCGGCGGTTTCGGCGACCGACGCGATGTCGTTGTCACTGGCTCTGATCCGGTCGTATGCCCGGTTCGCCCACCCGATTTCGAAGTCGAAGTCGTCACGCGGGCGGCGCAACTCACCGCCGGTCTGAAGCGGTACGTCAGCGTTGTCCCCGCCGGTCCGGTGCCGGCTGAGCAGCGCTTTGAGTTTCTCGATCAGTTCGCCGACCGTGCCGGCCGTGCCGCGGAGCTTGCTGAGGCTGCCGATCAGGTCTTTGAGCCATCGGCCGATCCGGGCGGCCCACGATGCGCACAGTGTGGCCACCTGCTCGACGACCAGCGGCGTCGCGATTCCGAACGAGGCGACCTCTTCGGCCGCGTAGACGATCAGTCGGGAGACCAGCACCGCGATCGCGTCGCGCACCATCATCCGTACGCCCGCGACCAGCATTCCTGCGGCCTCGGTGATCGCCGCGAGGGTTTCGGCGCCCTGCGCCATGCCGCCGACGGCGGCTTTCTGCTGACCGACCCAATCGCGGTACGCGTCGGCTGCCGACCCGGTCCACTCGCTGACGTCCCAGCGCACTGCCTGTTCGAGCTCAGCCGCCCGGCCGTGCAAGGCGCCTGCGACGTTGCGCCAGGTCTGCGCGTGCGCGGCGATCTGGCCGGGATCGCCGGCCAGCCAGTCGAGGGCCTCGGACAGCGGCTTGACGTGTTCGAGGATCCACGCCACGCCGTATTGCAACAGCGAGCCGACCGGGTCGGAGACGAAGGCGAGCGCGTCCAGGCCGACCGAGACCGCGCCGAGCGTGCCTTCGATCCAGCTGCCGTCCTTCACTCCGCGACAGAGCGTCTCGATGTCCTCGGCGATCCACACCCCGGCCCACGGGTCGACCGGGTCCTCCGCCGCCGTGGCGACCAGCGGGTTCGGCGAGGTCATCGGGTGTTCCGGATCCGGTCGGCGGCCCGCCCGTCGGCGCCGTCGTAGCCGGCAGCCACCGCGCGCAGGGCGTCCGCGGTGTTGTGAGCCGAGGTCGCCGCGGCCGCGATCCCGTCGATCAGCTGATCCTGAAGGACATTGAGGAGCGCAGGAACAAACTGACAAAGCTTCCCATACGCCGCCGAGTCCACCCGGACGGCGGAACCCGCCTGCTGCGCGGTAGTCAGCCCGTCGCCGATCCCGTCAATCTGCCCGGCGTGCGTGACCAGGTCGCCAGAGTTGACCTTGACTTGATCGCCTGCGCCGCTCATGACCTCGGCTCGTCCTCGTCGGCGGCCAGCCGGGCGTTCAAGCCAGCGAGCACCGCCCGGCCCGTCACGCTGTCCGCACCGACGGTCTCCGCCGTTACCTCACCGTACTGCCGGACCAGGGAGGACTTCGCGGCCCTGATAGCTGCCAGGATCTGCCGGGCGGTGGTCGCGGCCGACTGTGCACGAATCTTCTCGTCCAACCGCAAATCCGTCACCTGACCGTTCGAACCGACGGTCACCTCCACGAGGCCGTCAGCCTCCTGAGCAGTGGCCGACAGTTGGGCCGTGCGTTCCGCCAGCACTTTGGCTTGCGCCGCCCGCTTGGTGAAACCGCGCTCCCATTCATCGATCCGTTCGAG
>DASRYP010000361.1:0-3059 GCA_035687165.1 Actinoplanes sp.
GGCGGCCCGAACGGAGGATCACGGCGACGACGCCGAGGAGCAGGACCAGGCCGCCGCCGATCGCGGCGAAGAGCAGAGCGTCGTCCCGCGAGCGTTCCCGGCGGGCGGCCAGCGCGGCGCCGGCCGGATCGTTGCCGTCGACCACCTCGGGGGCGGGACCGGGGCGGGCCGACGCGCCCAACGTGGACGTGAGCGCCCGGTACGGGTTGAGCGTGCCCGCGCCGTACTCCCCGCCCTCGGCACCGCCGGGGGCCGGGTCGGCCGTGGCGGCCAGGCGCTGGGCCACCTGGGCCGGAGTGATCGCGGGGAACCGTTGCTTGAGCAGCGCGGCCGTGGCCGACACGAACGGCGTGGCGAAGCTGGTGCCGCTGACCGTCGTGTGGCCGGAGATCCGGCTGGCCGCGGTGACCGGCTCACCGATCGCGACCAGGTCGACGTACTCGCCGCGCTGGGAGAACGACGCCCGTACGCCGTTGCTGTTGATCGCGCCGACGCCGATCACGCCCGGATAGATCGCCGGGAACGGGTCGGGGTTGCCGTCGCCGGGGCCGCCCTTGTTGCCGACCGCGGCCACCACCACGACCCCCGCCGCGACCGCGCGCGCCACCGCCGTCTCGACCGCGTCGTTGTCCAGGGTCATCACGAGCGAGAGGTTGATCACGTCGGCGTCGCCCTCGTCGACGGCCCAGTCGATCGCGTCGGCGAACTGGGCCGGGGTGCCGCGGTCACCCACGGCCTCGCCGTCGATCTCGAGCTGCTCGCTGATGCGGACCGGGACGATCACCACGTCGGGCGCCAGGCCCCGGAAGCCCGTGCCGCGGGCCGGGGCGGCACCGATGATGCTCGCGACCGCCGTGCCGTGGCCGTTGCAGTCCTGCCGGCCCGACCGCTCACCGTGCAGGAAATCGCTGCCCTCGTCGACGTGTCCGCGCAGCTGGGGATGGTCGGCGTCGACCCCGGAGTCGATCACGGCGACGCGCACCCCCACACCGGTGGCGAACTCGGCGAGGCGGGCCGGGTCGTACACCTGGTCCTCGATCGGCACGCCCGAGGCGACCGGGCCGGGCACGGCGGCGGACTGGCACACGACGGCCGCACGGGCGGGTGCGGGCACCGTCAGCAGTGCCGCGAGCACCGCCGCGGCGGCGACCAGCCGACCCTTGACCATCGAGCACCTCCGAGAACCCGGGGCAACGATTCGGATGGATGGTATCGAGGCCGTGCGACAGTTCCGGTCGTCCGTCGTCGGTTGTGCGCCCCGGGACCGCACAGCTAGGTTGGGGGAACCATCTGCGGCGTCGCGAGGGAAACCGGTGAAATTCCGGTGCGGTCGCGCCACTGTGAACGAGGATCCCGGTCCTCGTGAGTCAGGACGCTCGCGCGTCGCAGCCTGTTCAACGGGACGCGTCATCCCGCAAGGAGGATGTTCTCTCATGCCCAAAGCCACGATCGCCGGCCCGCTGAGCACGCCCGCTGTCTCACCGCGGCTGCTCTGGACGGCCCTCGCCGTCGTCGCGTTCCTGCTGCTGATCACCTACCTGGTCGCGTTCGACCAGGGTGCGGTATCACGGAGCGGCATGTTCCTGCACGAGCTCATGCACGACGGCCGGCACCTGCTCGGCGTCCCGTGTCACTGAGCCCCGGTTCCCGACCGCCGGGCTTCGGCGCTCTGCTGCTCCGAGGCCTGCTCGCGGGCCTCATCGCCGGTCTGCTGGCCGGTGTCTTCGCGTACGGCTTCGGCGAGCCCAAGGTGGACGCCGCGATCTCGATCGAGCAAGCCGCGGCGCACGCCACCGACGAACCCGGCCACCACGAGGACGAACTCGTCAGCCGCGACGGCCAGCGAGGCGGCCTGTTCCTGGCCACCGGCCTCTACGGCATCGCGATGGGTGGCCTCCTCGCCACGGCGTACACGCTGCTGCGCCGCCGGCTGCACACCCCGAGCGACACCCGTGCCGCGCTGAGCCTGGCCGGCGCGGCCCTGCTCGGGCTGGTGCTGGTGCCGTACGTGAAATATCCGCCGAACCCACCCGGGGTCGGCGAGCCCGACACGATCAACCAGCGCACGATCAGCTACCTGGCGATCCTGGTGATCGGCCTGGTAGCGGTCTGGGCCGGGGTCGTCGCGAAACGGACGCAAGCGGTCGAGTGGCGCCAGCCGATCGCCGCGGTGCTCGGGTTCCTGGTCGTCGTCGTGGTCGGCTACGTCCTGCTGCCGAACATCAACGAGGTACCGGCGGCGTTCCCGCCGGATCTGCTCTGGTCGTTCCGGCTGGCGTCGCTGGGCACTCAGGCCGTGCTCTGGACGGTCCTGGGCCTCGCGTTCGCCGCGCTGCTCACGACCGGTCGCCGCAAGGCCTTGCAGCCGCAGCGGGAGACCGCCGCCGCCACGTGAACGGCGTCCACGGCGGCGTCCATCTGGTCGCCGCCGCACACACCCCGTCCCTGCGCCGGGCGGCGTTCGGCGGCGACGACGACCTCGACGAGGGCGGACGCAACGCCGCCCGCGCCCTGCGCCCGCAGCTCACACTCCCGAAGTCGTGGGTCTGCGCGCCGTCCCGAGCGGCCGCTCAGACCGCCCGGGCCCTGGGCGCGGCCACGCCGGTCGTGGCCCCCGAGCTGTCCGATATCGACTACGGCGCGTGGACGGGCCGCAACCTCGGCGAGGTCGACCTGGGCGACTGGCTGACCTCCCCCGACGCGGCCGCGCACGGCGGCGAATCCCTCACGGCCGTCACCGCGCGCGCCGGCCGGTGGCTCGACCGGCAAGCCGGGACGACCCGCACGGCAGTCGCCCACCCCACGGTCGTGCGGGCACTCATCGCGTACGCGCTCGGCCTGCCCCCGGACGGCATCTGGCGGCTCGACGTGGCGCCGCTCTCGATCTCGCGCCTCACCCACCGCGCCGGTCGCTGGCACTTGTCCATCCGCTGACGGCGCCGCTCTCGGTTCCCAGGACCATCAGCAGCGCGAGCGCCTCAGCGTCCCGGGAGCCCACCGGCGCGCTGTAGAGCACCAGATGCTGGTCGCGGTCGGGGAGCGCCAGGGAATCGCAGTCG
>DASRYP010000362.1:0-2622 GCA_035687165.1 Actinoplanes sp.
CGGCTCGTGCTCTCCCCGCTCTTCGCGCGGGCCCGGGTCAACGGCGGCCGGCTCGCCCGCGACCAGCAGGTGCCCTTCCGGCTCGTGGTCGAGTTCACCGGGGCGGTCCGCGACGCCGAGACGCTGCTGCGGGCGTACCGGATGCTTGACCAGCAGTTGCGGGACCATGCCGGGCTGCTCAGCCACTGTGACTCCGGCACCCTCGTGCCGGGTGCGATCACCGTCTCGGCGGCGGGCATCGTGGACGTTCGCGAGCTGCTGTCCACCCAGAACCTGCGGTACGCGTTCGCCGAGGGGACGTTCGACGACATCGGCTCGCGGGCGGCGCCGGCCGCGCTGGTGCCGATGATCAGCGAGCCATGGACCAGGCGTTTCGGCTGGGACGGGCGCGAACCGATCCCGGCCGAGGAACGACACCTGCTGCACGCGATGGTCCGGGCCGCGCACGACGACGGGCGTACGGTGCGCATCTCGGGTCTGACCTTCGGGTCTCGCCGAGCACGCGCCGCGATCTGGACCGAGCTGGGTTCGGCCGGGGTCGACGTCATCAGCGACCACGACCTGCGCGGTCTCGCCCGGCACCTGCGGCGGCACCCGGTGACCCGCTGGGTGGCACGCGAACCACTGCCGACCAGGGCCGTCCGGCGCCCCTCGCCGCGGCCCACCGCGTCGCGCCCGGATCGACCCCGAGAACCCGTTTAGCAGCCGACCGAGAGGTGAACCAGGGGAAGCCGTAGCATTCCCGGAGATCAGCACACGCCGTCGATCGAGGTTCACCCCGTGAAGTTCTCTTTCCGGCCCGTCGAGGGCGCCTTCTACGACCTGTTCACGCAGGCCGCGAATAACCTCGTCAAGGGCACCGAGTTGCTCAACGAGCTGGCGCTGCCCGGCGTGGACGTGCAGTCGGTGAGCGACCGGTTGACCGACGTCGAGCACGACAGCGACTCGATCACGCACGACCTCTACAAGAAGATCAACTCGACCTTCATCACGCCCTTCGACCGCGAGGACATCTATTCGCTGGGCTCGCAGCTCGACGACGTGATGGACCACCTCGAGGCGGTCGGCAACCTCCTCTACCTGTACGGGCTGACCGAACTGCCGTCGCTGCCGCGCGAGATGCACGAGCTCGTCGACGTGCTCGACCAGCAGGCGAAGATCACCGCCGAGGCGATGCCGAAGCTACGCACGATGAAGGATCTCGAGGAGTACTGGATCGAGATCAACCGGCTCGAGAACGAGGGCGACCGGGCGTACCGGATGCTGCTGGTCCGGCTCTTCTCCGGCGAGTACGACGCACTCACCGTGCTCAAGATGAAGGAGGTGGCCGACGAGTTGGAGGCCGCCTGTGACGCCTTCGAGCACGTGGCCAACACCGTCGAGACCATCGCGGTCAAGGAGTCCTAGGCCTTGTCGCCCGAGTTCTTCGCGGTCCTCGCGGTCATCATCGCCGCGATGGCCTTCGATTTCACGAACGGTTTTCACGACGCCGCGAACGCGATCGCCACCAGCATCAGCACCCGGGCGCTCACCCCCCGGGTGGCGCTGGCGATGGCCGCCGTCGGCAACTTCGTGGGCGCGCACCTGGGCGCCGACGTCGCCAAGACTGTCGGTGACGGCCTGGTCAAGCTCCAGCTGGGCATCCCGAGCCTGGGCATCGTCTTCGCCGGCGTGGTCGGTGCGGTCGTCTGGAACCTGATCACCTGGTGGTTCGGGCTCCCGTCGAGCTCGTCGCACGCCCTCTTCGGCGGCCTGGTCGGCGCGACCCTGGTGGCCGGGCCGGAGCTGGGCCAGGCCCAGTGGGGCACGATCATCGACAAGGTCCTGATCCCGATGGTCGCCTCACCGATCGTCGGCCTGCTGCTCGGCTTCGCCGTGATGGTCGCGATCATGTGGATCTTCCGCCGCGACAATCCGGCCAAGCTCAACCGCGGGTTCCGCACCGCGCAGACAGTGTCCGCCGCCGCAATGTCGATCGGCCACGGCATCCAGGACGCGGCGAAGACGATGGGCATCGTGGTGCTGGCGCTCTACACCGGCGGCTTCCAGGACAGCCCCGACCACATCCCGTGGTGGGTCTACATCACGACGGCCACGATGCTGGCCGCGGGCACCTACTCCGGCGGCTGGCGGATCATCCGCACCCTGGGCCGCAAGATCATCGACCTGGGCCCCGCCGAGGGCTTCGCGGCCGAGGCGGTGGCCAGCTCGGTCCTCTTCTTCACCGCGTACGTCCTGTACGCCCCCATCTCAACCACCCACACGATCACCTCAGCGATCATGGGGGTGGGCGCGACGAAGCGCCTGAACGCGGTCCGCTGGAACGTCGCCGGCAACATCCTGATCGCCTGGGTGACCACCTTCCCGGCGGCCGGGCTGATCGCTTGCGGCCTCTATTTCCTGTTCCGCCCCTTCTTCAGCTGACCCCGGAGCTGACCCCGGAGCTGACCCCGGACGGGTCACCGCGCGGGGGACGCGTAACCGACGCCGATCTCTTCGCGGATCGTGTCGAGGAGGGCCATGATCTCGAGGGTGGTGGCGTGCGGGATGAGGGGACTTTCGAGTTCGCCCGCCCGCAGGCAGCGCTGCACCTCGGCCGCCTCGAACTGGTAGCCGCTGCCG
>DASRYP010000363.1:0-4948 GCA_035687165.1 Actinoplanes sp.
CACCCGACCCGGCGCTCAAGGGCTCTCAGGTGGTGCAGAGGTCGAAGCGCTCGGTCATCAAGGTGCTGGGCACGGCGCCGAGCTGCTCGCGGCGCATCGAGGGTTCCGGCTTCGTCTACGCCGACGAGCGGGTGATGACCAACGCGCACGTGGTCGCCGGCACCCGCGAGACCACGGTCGAGGTGAACGGCCGCCGAGCCGACGCCACGGTCGTCGTCTACGACCCCGATCGCGACCTGGCCGTCCTCTACGTCCCCGGGTTGACGGCGCCGGTCATGCCGCTTGTCAAGAAGCAGGCCTCGACCGGGGCCAGCGCGATCGTGCTCGGCTATCCCCAGGACGGCCCGTACGACGCCCAGTCCGCCCGCGTCCGCGACGTCGGCAACATCACCGGCCCCAACATCTACGACTCGGGCGACGTGACCCGCGAGATCTACACGATCCGCTCCCTGGTCCGAAGCGGCAATTCCGGCGGCCCACTGATCACCACCACCGGCCAGGTCCTGGGCGTCATCTTCGCCGCCGCCGCCGACGACAAAAACACCGGCTTCGCCTTGACCGCCGCCGAGGCCGCTCCGGTCGCGCAGGCCGGCCTCTCCCGAACCCGAGGCGTCCGCACCGGCGACTGCGCCTGACCGCCGGTAACCTCGCGTGGATCGCGGGCATAGCCGTTGCGTTCTCGCCGACGTCGCGTGGCGTGGCAGGTGCGGCGAAGGCGACGGACTGGTCACGGACCTTCCCTGGCAGGGGCGTTGACGCGGAGACACCCTCGCGTCGACTGATGCCGTCTGGTCAGGTGGTGCCGGCGAAGCGGCGGATCGTCAGCAGGGCGGCCACGGCCGAGATCAGGAACAGGGACGCGGCGACCCACCAGGTCTGCCGGGAGTGGGTGGGTGCGGCGGACCTGGGGGCCGCGCCGCCGCCGGAGTCCTGACCGGAGGTCACCGGGACCAGCTCGTGTGTGGTGCCCTCGAGCGCCGACTGGGCCTGGCCGCCGACCGGAGCACTGCCGAAGCGGGCAATGCCGGGCGACGGCGACGTGTCGAGGGGGTTCTCGAAGACCGCGGGGACCGCGGCGGTCAGGGCGCCCACCGGGTCGACCTGGCCGAAGCCGAAGACCGGGTCGCGGCCGGGGGCGCCCTTGTCCTGTGCCGTGCGGATGATGCGGTTGATGACCTCGCCGGCGGGCATCTGGGGCCAGCGCGAGCGGATCAGGGCCGCCGTGGCCGAGACCATCGGGGCGGCGAAGCTGGTGCCCTGGACCTTCCAATACTCGCCGTTGGCGTTGGCGCCGACCAGCTGGGTGGCGGGGGCCGCCACGACCGTTTCCTTGCCGGTGATCGAGCCGGACCACAGCGTGTTGGCGTCGCGTTCCATGCCGGCCACGGCGAGCACGCCGGGTTCGCGAGCGGGGTACCACACGCCGGTGGAGGAGGAGGCGCTCGTGTTGCCGGTGCAGGCGACCACGACGACGTCTTTGGCGAATGCGTAGTCGAGCGCGGCGGCCAGGGCGGCGCTGCTGCCGTTGCCGCCCAGCGACAGGTTGATCACGCGGGCGCCCTTGTCAACGGCCCAGCGCACGCCCTCGGCGACGATCAAAGCGTCGTTGTAGCGGTTGTCCTCGTCGAGGACGCGTACCGGAAGGATCTTGGCTTTGGGGGCTATGCCGACGACGCCGGCGCCGTCGTCGTCGCGGCCGGCGATGATCGCGGAGACCGTGGTGCCGTGGCCGACCAGGTCGACGTCGCCGTTGCCCTGGTCGTCGACGAGGTCGAGACCGGGCAGCACCTGGCCCTTGAGGTCGGGGTGGTCGGCGTCGACGCCGGAGTCGATGACGGCGACCGTGACGCCGGCCCCGGTGGCGTAGGTCCAGGCCTCGGCGATGTTCAGCGTGGTCAGGTGCCACTCGTCGGCGCGCACCGAGTCGATCTTCAAGGGGGCGGGCTCGGTGAGTGGCTGGGGCGCTGCTTGAGCGGGCGCGGCCGGGAAGCCGAGCGCGAAGAGACCGGCGGTCGCCGCCGCCGCGAGGCAACGGGCACCACCTCTCCGGCGCCGGCCGGCACGCCTGGAACTCACGCTCACAGCGCTCACGGTTCGCATCGCCATTTCTGGATCCTGGATGGTCGATGCAGATTACTCCGAAACCGGCGTCGTCGGCCGCTGTCCGTCTATGCCTATCGCACCGCCTGTCTGTTAAATCCGCACGAACGTCAGGACGGTGCCAGGTGGGCCAACTGAATCAGCCGCACGCCCTCACGCCGCGTGAGCAGACGCCCCCGGCCGGGCGGCAGCAGCGCGGGCCGGACGGTGCCGATCAGCGCGCCCTCGTCGGACGGGCCGCTCATCACCAGACCGGGCGCCGAGAGCTCGCGCAAGCGCTGGATGATCGGCTCGTAGAGCGACCGACCCGCGCCCCCGGCCCGCCGGGTCAGGATCAGGTGCAGCCCGACGTCGCGGGCCTGGGGCAGGTATTCGAGCAGCGGCGTGAGCGGGTTGGTCGGGCCGGCGACGACCAGGTCGTAGTCGTCGACCAGCACGAACAGCTCCGGTCCGGTCCACCAGGAGCGTTCGCGCAGCTGCTGGGCGGTCACGTCGGGGCCGGGCAGGCGGCGCTCCATGTAGCCGGCGACCGACTGCATCAGCTCGAGTGTCTTCTGGGCCTGGATCCCGTACCCGATGCGGTGGTCGGTCTCCGGAAGATCCATCAGGGATCGCCGGTAGTCGACCAGGATGATCCGCGCCTCCTCGGGGGCGAACCGGTGCGTGATCGTGGTGGCGAGCGCGCGCAGGAACGTCGACTTGCCGCACTCGGCGTCCCCGAAGAGCAGGAAGTGCGGGTCGGAGGCGAAGTCGATCTCGACGGGCTGGAGGTCGGCCTCGGCGATGCCGATCGGCAGACGGAGGCCGGTGCTGCGATCAAGGTCGAGATCCGGGTACGGAACCAGGGCCGGTAGCAGGCGCACGCGCGGGGCGGGCGTGCCGTGCCAGTTCGCCGCAACCTCCTTGACCAGGTCGTTCGTGTCGGCGATCGTGCTCAGTTCGGGTCGTACGGTGAGCAGGTGCAGGAACTTGTTCTTGTCGGTCGGGTGTTCGATGATGCCCCGTCCGGGCATTTCGGGCACGGTCATCGCCGCGCGGCGGTTGACCGAGGAGTCGCTGGGATCGCCGAGGCGCAGTTCGAGCCGCGAGCCGAACAGGTCGCGGATCGCCGGGCGGAAGTCCATCCAGCGTGAGGTCGCGGCGACGACGTGGATCCCGTACGACAGACCGCGCGTGGCAATGTCGGTGATAGCCGGTTCAAGCTCTTCGTACTCTTTGCGTAGTGTGGCCCAGCCGTCGATCACCAGGAACACGTCGCCGAACGGGTCGTTGTCGGTGCCGGGGTTCGCGGGGTTGGCCCGGCGGCGCCGGTAGGAGCCCATCGAATCGATGCCCAGCGCGGCGAAGCGCGTCTCCCGCTCGGCCAGCAGAGTGGACATCTCGCCGACCGTGCGGCGGACGCCCACCGTGTCGAGCCGGCTCGACACGCCGCCGACGTGGGGCAGGTCGCGGAGGGTGCCGAGCCCGCCGCCGCCGAAGTCGAGGCAGTAGACCTGCGCCTCGGCGGGGGTGTGGGTGAGCGCGAGACCGCAGATCATCGAGCGCAGCGCGGTCGACTTGCCGCTCAGCGTGGAGCCCACCACCGCGACGTGCCCGGCCGCGCCGGCGAGCTGCAGCCACATGACGTCGCGGACCTGCTCGCGCGGCTTGTCGACCATCGCGATCGGCACCTGCAGCGCGCCGTGCAGCTCCGGGTTGGCGAAGGCCAGACCGCGGGCCGGGTCGGTGACGACCGGGCCGAGCAGCTCGTCGAGCGCGGCCGAGACGGTCAGCGGGGGCAGCCAGACCTGGTGGGCCGGCGGTCCCTGCCCGCCGAGGCGATCCACTGTCACGTCGAGCACGCTCTCGCCGGCCGGGATGGCCTCGGGCGGCGGCTCGACCGGTTTCGCCGGCTTCGGCGCCGGGACGTAACGCGTCGAATAGGCCAGGATCTGCGGGTCGGCCCCGGCGCCACCGGCGGACGTGCGCGTTCCCGCCCTGGGCAAGGGCCCCGAGACATACGCCGCCTTGAAGCGCAGCAGAGGCTCGTTGCCGAACTTGAGGTAACCGTGCCCGGGCGAGCGGGGCAGCTCATAGGCGTCCGGCACCCCCAGCACGGCCCGCGACTCGAGAGCCGAGAAGGTCCGCAGGCCCACCCGGTACGACAAGTGGGTATCGAGCCCGCGCAGCCGGCCCTCCTCGAGGCGCTGGCTGGCCAGCAGCAGGTGGACGCCGAGCGACCGGCCCAGCCGTCCGATCTGGACGAACAGGTCGATGAAGTCGGGCTTGGCCGAGAGCAGTTCGGAGAACTCGTCGCAGATCACCAGCAGCGACGGCAGCGGGGGCAACGCGGCGCCGCCGGACCGGGCCTTCTCGTAGTCGCGCAGGCTGGCGTAGTTGCCCGCCTTGCGCAGCACCTCCTGCCGTCGGATCAGCTCACCGTCGATCGCGTCGACCATGCGATCGACCAGCGGCAACTCGTCGGCGAGGTTGGTGATCACGGCCGCCGTGTGCGGCAAACGGTCGAGTGAGGCGAAGGTCGCGCCGCCCTTGAAGTCGATGAGGACGAAGTTCAGCGTCTCGGACGAGTGCGTGGTGGCGAGCGCCAGCACCAGCGTGCGCAGCAGCTCCGACTTTCCCGAGCCGGTCGCGCCGATGAGCAGGCCGTGCGGACCCATGCCGTCCTGCGCCGACTCCTTGAGGTCGAGCTCGACCGGGGCGCCGTCCGCGCCCACGCCGATCGGCACCCGCAGCCGGTCGCGGTGCGGCCGCGGCGCCCAGCCCACGGCGGCGTCGAACGTGTACGGATCGGTGATGTCCAGCAGTTCGGGCAGCCCGAGGTCGCGCGACATCGGGGCGTCACTGGTCC
>DASRYP010000364.1:0-21957 GCA_035687165.1 Actinoplanes sp.
GGGCGCTCGCGGTCAGCGCGATGATCGGCACGTGCCGGTCGGCGCCCTCTCGGCGGCGGATCTCGGCCGTGGCGGCGTAACCGTCCATCTCGGGCATCAGGCAGTCCATGAAGATGAGCCGGTAGTCGCGCTGGAACGCCATCCGCACCGCCTCGCGGCCGTCGGTGGCGATGTCGGCGGTGTAGCCGAGGTTGGCCAGGATGCCGAGGGCCACCGTGCGGTTGATCTCGTTGTCCTCGACCAGCAGCACGTGGCCACCGCCCGGAGGCGCCGGCGCGGGGGTCCCGGCCGGCCCGTCGACCGGGGTCAGCACGCCGACCAGGGCGTCGTAGAGCTGGGACTGGCGCAGCGGCTTGGTGAGCGCGGCCGACAACTCGTCCCTGTCCGGCTCCGAGGGCAGGGTCTGCGGATCGTCGGTCAGCAGGATCGTCTTCGGCACCGGGGTGCCCTCGGGCGCGCGGATGCGTACGCCCGCGGTGTGCACGTCCTGGATCACCAGGTCGATGGCGCGGCCGGTCGCGGCCGCGTTCCGCAGGATCTCGTACGCGGCCTCGCTGTTCTCGACGCCGGTGGCCTGCATCGACCAGGCCGTGAGCTGATCGGCCAGGGCGGCCCGGTCGGTCTCGTTCTCGTCGACGATGACCACGCGCAGGCCGTCGAGTGCGTGGCTGTCCGACAGGTCGCGGCCCGCGCGGGCCGCCCGCAGCGGCACGGTGAACCAGAACGTGCTGCCGCTGCCCGGTTCACTGTGTACGCCGATCGCGCCGCCCATCAGCTCGACCAGGTCGCGCGAGATGGCCAGGCCGAGGCCGGTGCCGCCGAAGCGCCTCGTGGTGCCCGCGTCGGCCTGGGTGAAGGGCTCGAACAGCTGCGACTGCTCGTGGCGGTCGATACCGATGCCGGTGTCGCTCACCTCGAAACGGACGGGGACCGTGTCCGGCCCGGTGTTCTGATCGTTCGCCGGCGTGACCGTGATCGAGACGTTGCCGCACGCGGTGAACTTGATCGCGTTGCCGGCCAGGTTGAGCAGGACCTGGCGCAGCTTGGTCGCGTCCCCGCTGACAGTCGCGGGCAGCCGGGGGTCGCAGGTCCCGCTGACCGTCACCGTGCGCGCGGTGCCGGGTGGGGCCACCAGGGCGACCACGTCGTCGACGAGCCGCGGGAGCTGGAAGTTGGTGTCCTCGAGCAGCACCTTGCCGGCTTCCAGCTTGGAGAAGTCGAGCACGTTGTTGATGACCGACAGCAATGCGGAGCCGGCCGTGCCGATCCCCTCGGCGTACCGGCGCTGCTGATCGTCGAGGGCGGAGCCCAGCAGCAGACTGGTGAGGCCGATCACCCCGTTCATCGGCGTCCGGATCTCGTGGCTCATCGAGGCCAGGAACTGGGACTTGAGCCGGGCCGTCTCGATCGCCTGATCCCGGGCCTGAGCCAGGGCCTGCTCGGTCTCCAGACGGGCACTGATGTCCCGGGCAAACGCGTGCAGGTAGGCGGCGCCGTCGTGCCGGATGCGCCACATCGTCAGCTCGACCGGCAGCTCCCGGCCGTCGTGGTGCACCGCCACCAGCTCGGTCGGCCGGTCGAGCAGCCAGTCCCACCGGCCGTCCAGGAAGCGCCGCAGCGCCGGCCCGTAGCGGGCGGGGAGCACGGTGTCGGTGACGTTGCGGCCGACGATCTGCCCGCGCGGCCAGCCGAAGACCAGCTCGGCCTGCCGGTTCCACTCCGAGATGACGCCGTCGGAGTCCATCGTGAAGAACGGGTCGGCCGCCGCCTCCATGATCATTTCGAGTTGCTCGCGCTCGACCCGCAGCCGTTTCTCGGCCTCGACCCGGGCGGTGATGTCGTGGGCGACCGTCGACGCGCCGATGATGTGGTCGGCGTCGTCGCGCATCGGGGCCATGCTCAGCGACACCTCGATGATCCGGCCGTCCTTGTGCATTCGCCGAGTCTCGTGCTGCGGCAGCGTGTCGCCCCGATTCACCCGGCCGATCAGGTGCTTCTCTTCGTCGAGCCGGTCGGGCGGCAGCAGCCGGGTGACGTCGCTCCCGGTCATCTCGTCGGCGGTGTAGCCGTAGAGCCGCTCGGCGCCGGAGTTCCAGGTCTGGATGGTGCCGTCGAGGGCCTTGCTGACGATCGCGTCGTTGGACGCCTCGACGATGGCGGCCAGCCGGGCGTTCGTGTGCGCCTGGAGCCGGCGCGCGGAGACGTCCTGGATCGCGGCCAGCACCATCGTCTTCCCCTCGGCCTGCACGGGGGAGAGGCTGACGTCGACCGGGAACTCGGTGCCGTCGCCGCGCTGCGCGGTGAGCAGCATGCCGTCGCCCATCGGCCGGGCCGACGGGTCGGCGAAGTAGCGGTTGCGGTGCTGCACGTGGATCTTGCGGCTGGCCCCGGGCACCAGGGCCTCGATCGCCGAGCCGACCAGCTCGTCGCGCCGGTAGCGGAACAGCTCGACCGCGCGTTTGTTGGCGTGCACGATCCGGCCGTCGCCGCTGACGCAGACCATCGCCTCGGGCGAGGCGTCGAGCAGGCTGCGGAACTTGCCCTCGGCCAGGCGTAACTGGGTCACGTCGACCCCGGAACCGAAGATCGCGTACGGGCGGCCGCGCCCGTCGCGCAGCGCGTGCAGGGTCGTCACGAACCAGCGGTCGCCCAACTCCTCCTCGTACGCGACCGCTCCGGTGCCGGTGAGAACGTCCCGGTCGTGCCGGTGGATCTCGAGCATCTGCTCGGGCGTGTGCACCTGGTGGTCGTACCGCCCGGCCGCCCCGGTGATGCCGTGCAGTCGCTCGTAGGCCGGGCTGACGATCCGGTAACGCCCGTCGAGCCTTTTGACGAAGGCCGGCGCGGCCGTCTCCTCGAGGATCGCGGCGAGGTGGATGTACCGCTCGAGGCGGCGTCGCTCGTGCCGGTGGACGAGCCGCCGCCAAGCCCAGACCAGGCTACCGGTGGCGGCCGCCGCGGCGGCGAGATGTCGGCTGCTCACGGTGAATAACGTACAAGGGATCAATCCTGCTTTAGGGTGATACGGACATGAGCAGAGGAGGAGCCGCCGGTGGCGACGGTGATGGTCGTCGACGATGTAGCCGCGAACCGCGACATCGTCCGCATGCTGCTGGGATACCGGGGTCACGACGTGATCGAGGCCCGGGACGGCGCCGACGCGCTGCGCCTCGCCCACGAGCACCACCCCGACGTCGTCGTCTCCGACGTGCTGATGCCCGGGATGGACGGGCTCGAGCTCGTCCACCGGCTGCGCACCGACACCGACCGGCGGGCCGCTCAGGCCCCGGTGATCTTCTACACCGCCAACTACCTGGAGCCGGAGACCCGGCCGATCGCCGAGGCGTGCGGGGTCAGCCAGGTCGTGCTGCGTTCGCAGGACCCGCACGAGCTGCTCAACGCGGTCGACGCGGCCCTGGCCGACGGGCCGGTCTCGATCGACGCGGTCGCCTCCGACGACTTCGCCCAGGCCCACGCGCAGGCGGTCAACGCCAAGCTGATCGAGAAAGTGCGCGCCCTGCACCACACCGAGAGCCGCTTCGAGGCGATGGCGGTGGCGTCCCCGGTCGGCATCGCGCTGCTCGACGCGGACGGCGAGGCGGACTACATCAACCCCCGGCTGGCCGAGATCATGCGTACGCCCATCTCGGCCCTTCTCGGCCGCGGCTGGCTCGCCTGCCTCGACACGCCGGCCCGCCGGGACGCTCTCGACCTGCTGCGCGGCAACGCGGCCGAGCGCCGCTTCACCCGCCGCATCGAGCTGCCCGACGGCACCTCGCGCCACCTGCGGCTGCAACTGCGGCACATCCAGGACGACGACGCCGAACTGGCCGGCGGCGTGCTCATGGTCGACGACGTCTCCGACGTGATGACGGCCGAGGAGCGGCTGCGCGACGAGATCCAGCGCCGCCAGGCCGACACCCGCCGCCGCGACGCCGAACGCCTGGACAGCCTGCGGCGGATGGCCGGCGGCGCCGCACACGACTTCAACAACATCCTGGGCGCGATCCTCGGCTACACGGCCCTCGCCCTGGAATCGATCGAGGAAGCCGGCGGGCAGATCCCCGCGCCGCTCGTCGCGAGCCTGCAGGCCGACCTCGACCAGGTGGTCAAGGGCGGCGAACGGGCCAAGGGCCTGACCCGGCAGCTCCTGGCGTTCGGCCGCCGCGAGATCACCCAGCCGACCACGTTCGCCCTCAACGACCTGTTGCGCGACCTCTCCGGCATGCTCTCGGAGGCCGTGCCCGGCGTCGAGGTGACGCTGCGGTTGTCGTCCGGGCCGATCGACGTACGGGCGGACCCGCGTCAGCTCAGCCAGGTGCTCGTGAACCTCATCAGCAACAGCGGCGACGCGATGCCCGAGGGTGGCGTGGTCACCGTGGCGAGCTCGGTCGTGGCCTCCGGGGACGCGGTGGTGACGGTCAGCGACATCGGGCGCGGCATGCCGGCGGAGGTGCTGGACCGGGCGTTCGAGCCGTTCTTCACCACGAAGCGGTCGACCGGGACGGCCGGGCTCGGACTCTCCACGGCCCACGGCATCGTCAGCCAGGCCGGTGGCCAGCTCACGCTCGCCTCGGTTCCGGGCGAGGGAACAACGGCGACGATCAAACTGCCCGCCGTACGGGACCAGGCCGCGCCGGTGCCGCCGTCGCCTACCGCCGCGCCGACCGCCGGCGGTGGCGAGACGCTGCTGCTGGTGGACGACGAGAAGGACCTGCGCGAGGTGACCGCCCGTTTCCTGGGCGGCGCGGGCTATCGAGTGCTGTCGGCGGCGGACGCGGCCGAGGCGCTGCGCCTGCTCGACCGCCACGACCACCCGATCGCCGCCATGATCACCGACGTCGTGATGCCCGGCATGAACGGCCGCCAGCTCGCCCGCGTGGCGAAACAGCACCGCCCCGACCTGCGAGTGGTCTTCGTGTCAGGTTTCGCGGAGGCCCTGATCGACGAGTCGGGCAAAAACCTCGAACCGGACTCGTTGATCGTGGCGAAGCCCTACACCCGCGACCAGCTCCTGGCCGGCGTCCAGTCGGTCCTCCGGCAGACCTAGTCACCGAACGTCGGTATCTTCTACCAGGTCCGCATCACCGGCGGTGAGCTGCGCCCCGAGCCGAACGGCACCACCGTCGAAGCGGTCCGGACCCCGCCGGGCGACGTACCTGGCCTGCGCCGGTCATCCCTCGTGGACGTGGGCCTGGCCTTGGTGCGAACCCCTCCCCGCGACCGGGCACGTCGCACCGGTCCGGGTCGGCGACCTGATCCAGC
This sequence comes from Actinoplanes sp., assembly GCA_035687165.1. Lineage (GTDB taxonomy): Bacteria > Actinomycetota > Actinomycetes > Mycobacteriales > Micromonosporaceae > Actinoplanes. The sequence goes on from DASRYP010000364.1 coordinate 5,266, forward strand.
ACTGACAGAGCTGACCCGCGTACGGCCCATCAGCCACAAGACGCGGATCAAGGTTGGTGCGGGCTGCTCCGGCTGCCGTACGGCAGGGTTTCCGTAGACCCGTTGTCGTGTCGGATCGTCGTAAATCCGGGGAAGTGGCCGTTGAGGACCTGGCCGGCCTTGGCGAGTAGTTCGGCGCTGGAGAACGGTTTGTCGACCAGGGCCGCGCCCGGGTCGAGGCGCCCCTGGGAGGCCAGGACGGGCTGGGCGTAGCCAGACATGAACAGGACCGCGATGTCGGGCCGGATCTCGCGGATGCGTTCGGCGACTTCCTTGCCGAGCATTTTGGGCATGACGACGTCGGTGATGAGCAGGTGGATCTCGCCGTCGTGGGTGCTGGCCAGAGTGATCGCCTCCACTCCGTTCGCGGCAGTGATCACGTGGTATCCGCTGCGGGTGAAGATTCGTTCGGTGACTTCGCGCAGGGCTTCTTCGTCCTCCACCACGAGGACGGTTTCGCCTTTGGGGGTGCGGTGGTAGGGCGCCGGCTCTTCGATCGCGACGGCGGCTTCGGTGGTGACCGGCAACATGATGGTGAAGGTCGTCCCGGCGCCGGGCGCGGATTTGATGGCGATGGTGGCCTCGGCCTGGGTGACGATCCCGTAGACGGTGGCCAGGCCCAGGCCGGGCGTTCGCCGAGTCCGCGCGGGAACTCCGTATCGCCCGCCACCCGCTGATGCTCCCGCTGCGCCCCATTCTGCGACTCGGCGCGGTCAAGACGTGGCTAATAGCGGTAACCCTGATCCTGAGCCTGCGCGCGATCGGCCTCCCGGTCCTCGGTGGCCTGCTCGGCTTCGTCTGGCTTGCCCTCTGCGTCTACTCGTGGGTGGTTCCGCCACTCGTCCGCCGCTGGGTCCGCCGCACCGGGCTGTGAGGCGGATCCCCGCGCAGTCCGCCGCTGGGCCCAGCGCACCGGGCCGCGAAGGAGAGCCCCCGCGCAGTCCGACGTCCGGTGGTGAAGCGCCTCACGGCGTGAGTGGATAAAGTTGCCGCCGTCGGTGGTGAAGCGCTTGCCGCCGGGTGTGGAAAGGGCCTGAGGATGAGGCCCACCCACGTATGGGTAACGGGTTCGCCGCACTCGGTGATGACGATCTCCCGGCGTACGGGGAACGGGGTTCGGTGACGACCTTCCGGCGTACTCGGGGAGGGTTGAAAGAACGGGCCGGGAACCGGACATAGCTGAAGGTGGATCCTGTGAACTCCGACGACCGCCGGCAGCGGTTCGAGGCCGTGGCGCCCGCGGTGATCGACGCGGTGCGGCGCTATCTGGCCCGGCGCACCGACCAGGCGACCGCCGACGACGTGCTTCAGGAGACGTTGCTGGTCTGCTGGCGCCGCTTCGACGAGATGCCCGCGGTCGAGCCGCTGCCCTGGGCCTACGGTGTCGCCCGCAACTGCCTCGCCAACGCCGAGCGGTCCCGGCGCCGCCAGGGTCGCCTGCTGACCCGGATCTGGCAGCTCGACCCGCCCGGCACCGTGACCGCCGGCCCGGAGCTGCCGGACGACGAGTTGTCCACCGCCCTGTCCGCTCTGCGCACCGAGGACGCCGAACTTCTCCGCCTGTGGGCCTGGGAAGAGCTGTCCACCGGCCAGATCGCGGTCGTGCTGGGTGCCAGCGCGAACGCGGTGAGCATCCGCCTGCACCGGGCCAAGCAGAGATTGCGCGACGAGATGCGAAAGCTCGGCACCTCCGCCGGACATGAGGAGTTGAAAGAAGGGAGACGGCCATGACGGACGACGACGACCTGCGCTCGCGCCTGCGGCGCGCGGATCCGGCCGCCGGGATGACGCCGATCGCTCCCGACCGAGCCTCGCGACTTGTGGAGAACACGATGAATACGACCACCGAAGCCGCCCCCCGCCGCAACGCCCAGCTCGGCACGCTGGCCGCGGCCGCGCTCGTGCTGATCGCCGCGGTCGGCTGCTGGTTCCTGCTGCGTCCCCAGGACAGCAAGCCCACCACCCCGGTGGCCGCGCCGACCTTCACGGACATCAAGGCGCCCGGCATCGCCGCCAAGTGCGTCGAGCCCACCGCCGACCGGCTCAAGACCGCGGCCGACTTCGCGTTCGCCGGCACGGTCACCGCCGTCGAGGGCAGCACCGTCACGCTGAAGGTCACCAAGATCTACCGCGGTGCCGCGACCGACCAGGTGCGCGTGGCCCAGACCGGCGACGTCTCCGAGACGCTGCTGGGCAGCGGCAAGTTCGAGACCGGTCAGGACTACCTGGTCGCCGCGTCTCAGGGGAACATGCTGATCTGCGGCTACAGCGGCGAAGACGGGTCCCAGGGCCTGTCGGGTCTGTACGACGCCGCGTTCTGAGCTCCCGGACCCCGGCCGACCTTCGGGACGGCCGGGGCAAGCCGCGTAGGGTGGTCCCCATGCTGGGGTGGGAGGGGCGAATCGCCCAGTTCCGGGACGTGGTCGACACGCTGGCCCCGGACGAGGTGATCGCCGGCATGGCGGCGCTGCCGGCCGACCGTCCTCCGGCTGATCCCGCCGCCTTCTACCGTTGCCCGGTGGCCGCCGACGCGGACGAGTTGCTCCGTTCTGCCGGGGGCACGAATTGAGCACAGTGACGGTCCGGCCGATGCGGCCCGCTGACGCCGAAGTGGTGCTCGCGCTGTATCAGGCCGGGCTCGACGGCGGTGATGCGAGCTTCGAGACCACCGCTCCCGAGTGGGAGGCGTTCGACGCCGGACGGCTCGACGAACACCGTTTCGTGGCCGTCGACGCGGACGGGCGGGTGCTCGGCTGGGTGGCGGTCACCCCCGTGTCGACCCGCCCGGTCTACGCCGGCGTGGTCGAGCACTCGATCTATGTGGACCCCGAGGCGCAGGGCCGGGGCGTGGGCCGAGCGTTGCTGGCAGCCCTGATCGCCGCCACCGAGGCCGCCGGCGTCTGGACGATCCAGTCCGGCGTCTTCCCCGAGAACACGGCCAGCCTCGCCCTGCACCGAGCGTGCGGTTTCCGCACGGTGGGCCTCCGGGAACGCGTCGGCCGCCACGCCGCTCAGGGCGATCGCTGGCGCGACGTCATCCTCCTCGAACGCCGCAGCCCCGCCGTCAACTGACCGATCCGCCGTCGCGTCTCAAGATCCGGGCATTGATCGTACGAACCTGGTCGGCCAGGTCGGTCAGTTCGACGACTTCGACCCCCTTCGGCCCGGAGTCGCTCGACCCCGTCACAGTCAGCCAGTACGGCAGGCTCACGCAGCGTGATGACGACTCGCCGGACGCCCGTCGCCAGGATCAACTCGGTGCACGTCACCGGCCGTGACCTCCGTCGGGTGCACGGCTCCATCGAGCAATAAATCGTCGCCCCGCCACCCGCTGATCGCCCCGCCACCCGCTGATCGCCCCGTCGAAGCCCGGCCGGCGCGACCTCCTCGGCGGCGACGCGCACTCCTCGTGGTTCGGCTCTTCGTCACGCCGGGTAACCTCTGGACCATGAAACGGCGGGACGTTCTGGCCGACGGCGTGCTGTTGGCCGTGCTCGTCGCGGCGGCGGTGCTCGGCGGCGTGTGCGCCGCGCGCACCGTCGGGCCGAGACCCGATTCGACTTACGTCTGGGTGATCGTCGTGTTGCAGGTGACCACCTCGGCCCTGGTCGTCGTGCGGCGGCGGTCGCCGGTCGGGACGGCGGTCACGATCGTCGGGTCGGCGCTGGTGCAGACGTTCGTCACGTTGGCCGCGCCGACCCCGATCGCCGAGGCCCTGCTGTCGGTGAGCGTCTGGATCCCGATCGCGCTGTGCGTCGTGGTCGGGAACATCGTGCGGCGCCACGTGCAGCCGGAATGGTCGGTGCCGGTGTGGATGCTGATCGGACTCCTGGCGCTGATCAGCGTGCGGCCGTGGGACCCGACGACCAGCCTGGTGGTCAACGGCCTGCTGCACAGCGCGGCCGCTCCGCTCTTCGCGCTGGCTCTGGTGGCGGTCCGGCGCGTGCTCCGGGAAGGCCCGGCGGGACCACCCTCCCCTTGACGGGTCCGCTGGGTTCTCTCCTGATGTCACCGCGGCAGGCCATAGGAATACCCGCGGTGCGCTCTGTTAACGCTATCGGAGCGGGCCGGGCGGTACCTGGGAAGACGGCTGTCGATTGTCGGTAAATCCGCGCGGGGTGCTACCGGGTGGGCGGCGGGGCGACGCTGTCCCGGATGACCAGCGTCGGGGCGATCGTGCGGCGGGCGGCCAGATCGGACGTACCCGACTCGATCTGCGCCAGCAGAAGCTCCACGCTCGCCGTGGCCACCGCGTCGAAGTCGGGGCGGACGGTGGTCAGCGGGGGTGTGTAGTAGGCCGCCTGAGGAACGTCGTCGAAGCCTACGATGCTGATCTCGTCGGGCACGCGGCGGCCGTGTTCGCTGAGGGCTCGCAGCAGGCCGAGGGCGATGTGATCGTTCGCGGTGAAGACGGCCGTCACCTCGGGCAGGCGGGCCAGGAGCTTGCCGTTGCGATAGCCCGACTCGGCGCTCCAGTCGCCGGTCAGCAGCGGAGGCTGTTCGGCGCCGGCCGCGCGCAGGGCGTCCTCCCAGCCTCGCACCCGGCCCGCGGCGTCGAACCAGTCGGCCGGGCCGGAGATGTGCCAGACCGTGGCGTGGCCCGCGGCCAGCAAGTGCTCGGTCGCGGCCCGGGCGCCGGCGACCTGGTCGACCGTGACCAGGGTGCTGGCGCGCTCGGGATCCCCGTCGATCGTGACCAGCGGGACGTCCTCGGGCAGGCGGGCCAGGGCAGGGCCGGCACTTACCACGGGGGCGATCACGACCAGGCCGGCAACGCGCTGGTCGAGGTGGCGTTCCACGGCGTCGGCGATCGACCGCTCGTTCAGGCTGCGGACGCTGCCGACGTTGACCGCGAAACCGCTTTCCTGAGCCGCCTGCTCGAAGGCCGTGAGCATCGACGACGGCCCGTACAGCGCGGTGTTGGGCGCGACGACACCGATCACCTTGGAGGTGCCGGTGACCAGAGCCCGAGCCGTACGGTTGGGGCGGTAACCCAGCTCGGTGATCGCCGCCCGGACCTTCAGGCGCGTCTGCTCGCTGACGTTCTTGTGCTCGTTCAACACCCGCGACACGGTCTGGTGCGACACCCCCGCCAGCCGGGCGACATCCATCATGCCCGGCGGCCGTCCGCGTTTAACGCTCACCCGTACCCCGCATCCACTGGTTGCGGGCAGGATATCTCCTCAGCTCCGACGCCCGTGACGTGCGGGTACGCGGCCCTGCCGAAAGCACAGAGCAATTTTGTCATCAGTCGTCGCCCGCGAGCACGGACCGCGGAGCGCTAGGAGATGTGAATGTTCACCCCTGCCGGACGCAGGTAGCGCCGCGCCCGCTCGGCCGAGGGATCGCGGACCAGTGCCCGGACGGGGATGCCGGCCGCGAGCAGGGCGCGCGCCGACGCGCCACCCTGTTGCCCGGTGGCGCCGACGACGAGGGCGGGTGCTGGATCGACAGGCATGGATTCCCCCTTCGAGCGGATCAACCGGCGGGGTCCGCCGTTTCCTGTCCGATAAGATACGGCGGGGTCCGCCATTTATCCACCGGGAGGTGTGGCTTGACCGGTCGGCGAGCCGATGCTCGGCGCAACTACGCGTTGCTGCTCGAGGTGGCCGAGAAAGCGATCGCCGAGGAGGGCGCCGACGCCTCCCTGGAGCGGATCGCCCGCACCGCCGGCGTCGGGTCCGGTACCGTGCGCCGGCACTTTCCGACGCGCCACGCCCTGCTGGCGGCGGTCTTCCGGAAGCGGATCGACGCGCTCCACGCCGAGGCCCTGGCCCGGACCGAGAGCGCCGACAGCCGGGCCGCTCTGCTTCAGTGGCTGGGTTCGGTGATCGCGTCGGCCGCCACGATCCGGGGCCTGGCCGTCGCCCTGACCCGGGACACCCTCGCCGATCCGAACGAGTCGCACGACCACTGCGCCTCGGCCCGCCTCGCCGAGGCCGGCGAGCCCCTGGTGCGCCGAGCCGCCGCCGACGGCGCGCTGGCGCCGAACGTGACCGTTGCCGACCTGCTCACTCTGGTCACCGGTATAGCCCTCGTGACCGAGAGCCACCCGGACCCGGCCGCCGAGGCGATCCGCCTGCTCGACCTGACCGTCGTGGGAGTGAGCCCTGATCGAGGGCGTCGGTGAACTGTCCCGGGAGGCGGGCGATGAGTCAGGTAGCGACGAGTCAGGTGGCGACAAGTCTCGGGCAGGTAGCGATCAGTTTCGGGCAGGTAGCCGGTCGGGGTGGGTGGGGTCTGCGGCACGACTGATGGGCCGCCGGCGACGAACTGTCCACGCGGCAGCGACTCAGCGCGGAGGGCGCGGTCCGCTACTTGTGCGCACGACCAACTGAGGCGCGACCAGAACGCGGTCGGGCGGCTGGGGATCGGCGGTGGGGGAGCTGGTCATGTGTTCCAGCAGCAGAGCGAGGCTGCGCCGGCCCAGTTCGCCGAAGTCCTGGTGCACGGTGGTCAGCGGGGGTACGAAGAACCCCGAGTCGGGCATGTCGTCGAAGCCCACGACGCTGACGTCCGCGGGCACCCGCCTGCCCGCCTCGTGCAAAGCGCGCAACACCCCCAGCGCGATCCGATCATTCGCGCAGAAGACGGCCGTCACGGCGGGATCCCGCGACAGCGCCCGGCCCTGGGCATAACCGGACTCCGCGTCCCACCAGCCGTACTCGACCGCCGGCACGACCGCGCCCGCCGCGTACAGGGTGCGGCGCCAGCCCTCGATCCGCTCGACCGACTCGGGCCAGTCCGCCGGTCCGGCCGCGTGGTGGACGGTCGCGTGTCCCAGATCGAGCAGGTGCTGAGTCGCGAGCCGGGCACCGGCCGCGTTGTCTATCGACACCGTCGGGGCCGCGTCCGACTCGCCCGCGCCGCCCACCGCGACGCACTGCAGTGACGGCGGCGCCTGCGCGAGCGCGTGCGTCACTGACTGCTTCGGCGCGATCGCGATCACCCCGTCCACCGAGTGCTGGGTCAGCCGGTCCACCGCTTCCAGCACCTGCTCGCGGTCCAGGTCGCGCACCGAGGCGATGCTGACCAGGTAGCCGGCCTCGCGGGCCGCACTCTCTATTCCGTACAGCATGGAGGCCGGGCCGAAGAGGGTGGTCTCGAAGCCGATGATGCCGAGCGTGTCGGAGCGGCGGGACCAGCGTCCGGGCGGCCAGGTTCCGGCGGTAGTTGAGCGACCGCATCGCGTCCAGCACCCGCTCGCGGGTCTCCTGCCGAACGTTCGGATGGTCGTTCAGAACCCGCGACACGGTCTGGTGCGAGACGCCGGCGAGCTTCGCGACGTCGCGCATGACGGTGAGACGCGGCCGGGTGGCGGCCACCGGGATCCTGGCCGGGCCGGCTGGGACAGCGCCGTCGGCGACGGGTTTTCTGGACGGCAATGTGTCCCCCCAAGTACCCGATGTGAGCGCGCACAGTGTACGGCTGAGACGAGACATGTCCATCGATCCCGATGGGGTCTTCCTGCACCTTGTGGCAATCGGCAATCTGTCGGTAACAAACCGATGCCGAGGTCTTGACTCGTCCGTTGAGAACGGTAACACTTCCGGAACGCGTGTCCTGAGGGTGAGCTCACAGCGACTCGCCGCAACCGTCGTCCCCCCTTCGTCGGCCGCTCAGAACCCCGCGACGCGCCGGCTCGCAGCTCTGTGAACGTTAACGCACGCCCCCTCACATTCAGGAGGATCCAGTGCTCAGAAGACTTTCGATCGCGGTCGCCGGCGGGCTCCTGCTCGCCTCCAGCGTGGCCGGCTGCGGTGGCGACGACGCCGCCGGCGGTGGCGACGACAAGATCAGCCTCGGTTTCTCTCAGGTCGGTGCCGAGAGCGGCTGGCGCACGGCGAACACCAAGTCGATCCAGGAGTCGGCGGCCACGGCCGGTTACGACCTGAAGTTCGTCGACGCGCAGGGCAAGCAGGAGAACCAGATCAAGGCCATCCGCTCGTTCATCACCCAGCGGGTGGACGTCATCGCGTTCTCGCCCGTCGTCGAGTCGGGCTGGGACACCGTGCTCAAGGAGGCCAAGGACGCCGGCATCCCGGTGATCCTGACCGACCGCGCGATCGACTCGCCGGACACCTCGCTCTACAAGACCTTCATCGGCTCGGACTTCGTCGAGGAGGGCAAGAAGGCCGGTGAGTGGCTGGTCAAGGACACCGCGGGCAAGAGCGACCCGGTCAACATCGTCGAGCTGCAGGGCTCGCCGGGCGCCGCGCCGGCCAACGATCGCAAGTCCGGCTTCGCCGACGTCATCAAGGCCGACCCCAAGTTCAAGGTGGTGGCCTCGCAGACCGGCCAGTTCACCCGGACCGACGGCAAGGCGGTGATGGAGACCTTCCTGAAGTCGCAGCCCGACATCGACGTGCTCTACGCCCACAACGACGACATGGGCCTGGGTGCGATCGAGGCGATCGAGGCGTCCGGCAAGAAGCCCGGCACGGACATCAAGATCATCACGGTGGACGCGGTCAAGGACGGCATGACGGCCCTGGCCGACGGCAAGATCAACTTCATCGTCGAGTGCAGCCCGCTCCTCGGCCCACAGCTGATGGACCTGGTCAAGAAGGTCAAGAACGGGGAGACCATCCCGCAACGGGTGCTCACCGAGGAGACCACCTTCACCCCGGAGCAGGCGAAGGAAGCTCTGCCGAACCGTAAGTACTGAGTCCTGGAGGTGGGCCGTCCGCGAAGGGCGGCCCACCACTGAACGGAGCGCACATGGCCGAGCAGGCAGTACTACGGATGACCGGCATCAAGAAGATCTTTCCCGGCGTCGTCGCCCTCGACGGCGTCGACTTCCGGCTGTTACCGGGCGAGATCCACGCCCTGATGGGCGAGAACGGCGCCGGCAAGTCCACGTTGATCAAAGTGCTGACCGGCGTGTACGGCATCGACGGCGGCGAGATCCACCTGGGCGGCGAGCCGGTGCTCTTCGCCGGGCCGCTGCAGGCCCAGCAGGCCGGCATCAGCACCGTCTACCAGGAGGTCAACCTCTGCCCCAACCTCTCGGTGGCGGAGAACATCTTCATCGGCCGCGAGCCCCGCAAGTTCGGCCGCATCCACTGGTCCGAGATGCGCGGGCGCGCGGCCGACCTGCTCGCCCGGCTCGACCTCGACCTCGACGTCTCCGCTCAGCTCGACAGTTACAGCCTGGCGATCCAGCAGATGGTCGCGATCGCGCGCGCCATCGACATCCAGGCCCGGGTGCTGATTCTCGACGAGCCCACGTCCAGCCTGGACGCCTCCGAGGTGGAGCAGCTCTTCGCGGTCATGCGCCGGCTCAAGGACGACGGCGTCGCGATCCTGTTCGTGAGCCACTTCCTCGACCAGGTCTACGAGATCGCCGACCGGATGACCGTCCTGCGCAACGGCGGGCTGATCGGCGAGTTCACGACGGCCGAGCTGCCCCAGATGCAGCTCGTCGCCAAGATGATCGGCAAGGAACTGGCAGCCCTTGAACAGATCGAGGGGCAGGCCCGCGACGCGACCGTCAACGAGCGCGGAACGCCCATCATCGAGGCCCGCGGCCTCGGCCGCGCCGGCTCGATCGCCCCGTTCAACCTGACCATCCACGCCGGGGAGGTCGTCGGTCTCGCCGGCCTGCTCGGCTCGGGCCGCACCGAGCTGGCCCGGCTGCTCTTCGGCGCCGACCGCGCCGACGAAGGCGAACTGCTGGTCGACGGCCGGAAGAAGACCATCAAGGCGCCCCGCGACGCGATGAGCAAGGGCATCGCCTTCTCGCCGGAGAACCGCCGCACCGAGGGCATCATCGGCGAACTCACCGTGCGCGAGAACATCATCCTGGCCCTGCAGGCGGCGCGTGGCTGGACCCGGCCGATCCCCCGGCGCCGCCAGGACGAGCTGGTCGACAAGTACGTCAAGGCGCTGCAGATCCGCCCGGCCGAACCCGAGCGTCAGGTACGCGACCTCTCCGGCGGCAATCAGCAGAAGGTGCTCCTGGCCCGCTGGCTCATCGTCGAGCCCCGCCTGTTGATCATCGACGAGCCGACGCGGGGCATCGACGTGGGCGCCAAGGCCGAGATCCAGCGGCTGGTCGCCCAGCTTGCCGACGGCGGCATGGCCGTCCTCTTCGTCAGCGCCGAGCTTGAGGAGGTGCTCCGGCTCAGTCACAAGATCGAGGTGCTGCGCGACCGGCGGCTCGTCGAGGAGCTCGAGAACGGCGACGACGTCGACGCCGACCGCATCATGCGGACCATCGCGGGCGGCGTCACCTCATGAAGGGCCGGTGGAGCGACCCCATGACCATCCTCAGACATCGGCTGTTCTGGCCCGCCGCCGTCCTGGTGGTGCTGCTGATCAGCAATCTCGTCTTCTCGGACAACTTTTTCACCATCAGGTTGCAGGACGGCCACCTGTATGGCTCGCTGATCGACATCCTGCGCCGCAGCGCCCCGCTGGTGCTGGTCGCGCTCGGCATGACCCTGGTGATCGCGACCGGCGGCATCGACCTCTCGGTGGGTTCGGTGATGGCGATCTCGGGCGCGCTGGCCTGCCTGCTCATCGGCGACCTGAGCAACCCCGACGCGCTCGGCCCGGTGCTGCTCGTGGTCGGTGCGGCGATCGCCCTCTGCCTCGTTGCCGGCTTGTGGAACGGCTTCTTGGTCGCGGTGCTCGGGATCCAGCCGATCATCGCGACGCTGATCCTCATGGTGGCCGGCCGGGGCGTCGCGCAGCTCATCACGGGCGGGCAGATCCTCAACGTCCACTCCGCACCGTACCGGGTGATCGGCGCCGGTTACTTCCTCGCCCTGCCCGTCTCATTCCTGATCGCCACGGCGGCTGTCGCGCTGACCGTGGCCCTCACCCGGCGTACGGCGCTGGGCCTTCTCCTGGAATCGGTGGGCGGTAGCCCGACCGCGAGCCGCCTGGCCGGCATCCGGTCACGGCGGATCACGATCATGGTGTACGTCTTCGCGGCGGGCTTCGCCGGCGTGGCGGGCCTGATCTACAGCTCGGACGTGTCGAGCGCGGACAGCAACGCGGCCGGCAACCTGATCGAGCTCAACGCGATCCTCGCCGTCGTCCTCGGCGGCACGGCGCTGACCGGCGGCCGCTTCTCCATCGCCGGCAGCGTGCTCGGCGCGGTCGTCATCACGACACTCGACATCACCGCGGTCAGCGTCGGTGTCCCGGTCGAGACGACCCTGCTGTTCAAGGCCGTCGTCGTCATCATCCTCTGCCTGGCCCAGTCGGCGACGTTCCGCGCCAAGGTCTTCGGGCGGTTCAGCGCTGAGAGAGCGGACGTGCAGAGAGCGGACGTGCAGAGAGCGGACGTGGAGAGATCGGACGTGCCGGGATGATCGACGTGACGACACCGCCCGCGACCGGCCCGAAGGCGCCGGCCAAGAACAGGCACCGGGTCTACCTGCCCACCACCCGGCACGTCCCGGTGCTCGCCACCCTGGCGCTGCTGATCGTCATGTACTCGGTCGGCGTGGCCAACTACGCCGGGTTCGGCGACACCCAGGTGCTGCTGAACATCTTTGTGGACAACGCGTTCCTGCTGGTCGTCGCCGTCGGTATGACGTTCGTCATCCTGACCGGCGGCATCGACCTGTCGGTCGGTTCGGTGATCGCCCTGACCACCACCGTCACCGCGACCCTCCTGGCCGCGGGCTGGCCGGCCGGGGTCGTACTCCCGCTGGTCCTGCTGATCGGCACGGTGCTCGGCCTCGGCATGGGCGCGGTCATCCACTTCTTCAAGGTGGAACCGTTCATCGCCACGCTCGCCGGGATGTTCCTGGCCCGCGGCCTGTCGCTCCTGATCAACCGCAACTCGATCCCGATCACCGACGAGTTCTGGACCGAGATGGCCCAGAAGCGCTTCCGGTTCGGCGAGGGCGTCTTCATCTCGCTCAACGTGGTGATCGCGTTGATCGTGGTGGTGATCGCGGCGCTGGTCCTGGCCTGGACCCGGTTCGGGCGCAACGTCTACGCGATCGGTGGCAACGCCGACTCCGCGCTGCTCATGGGACTTCCGGTCGGGCGTACGCGGATCGCGGTCTACACCCTCAGCGGCTTCTGCGCCTCCCTCGGCGGTCTGCTCTACAGCTTCTACACGTCGTCGGGCTACAGCCTGCACGGGCAGGGGCTCGAGCTGGACGCGATCGCCGCGGTGGTCATCGGTGGCGTGCTGCTCACCGGCGGCTCGGGCTACGTGCTGGGCACCGTGCTCGGCGTGCTGGTGCTCGGGTTGATCCAGACGATCATCGCGTTCCAGGGCGACCTGAACTCGTGGTGGACCCGGATCGTCGTCGGCGTCCTGCTCTTCGCCTTCATCGTTCTGCAACGGCTCGTCACCAGAAAGGCCAAGTAAGCATGCCCTCATACACCATCGGGGTCGACTTCGGCACGCTCTCGGGCCGCGCCGTCGTGGTCCGGGTCAGTGACGGCGCCGAGGTCGGCACCGCCGTGCACGAATATGAGCACGGTGTGATCGAACGTAACCTGCCGTCCACCGGGCAGCCGCTGCCGCCCGACTGGGCGCTGCAGGACCCGTCGGACTACGTCTCCGTGCTGCGGACCGCCGTGCCGGCGGCGGTCGCCGCCGCCGGGATCGACCCGTCCGACGTCATCGGCATCGCGACCGACTTCACCGCGTGCACAGTGCTGCCCACACTCGTGGACGGCACGCCGCTGTGCGAGCTCCCGGAGTTCTCCACCAGGCCGCACGCGTACGTAAAGCTGTGGAAACACCATGCGGCGCAGCCCGAGGCCGATCGCATCAACGAGCTCGCGCACCGCCGCGGCGAACCGTGGATCGACCGGTACGGCGGCAAGATCTCCTCGGAGTGGCAGTTCGCCAAGGCGCTGCAGGTGATCGAGGAGGACCCGGAGGTCTACGCGCGAACCGAGCGCTGGATCGAGGCGGCCGACTGGATCATCTGGCAGCTGTGCGGACGGGAGACGCGCAACGCGTGCACGGCCGGGTACAAGGGCATCCTTCAGGACGGGCACTATCCGAGCAAGGACTACCTGGCCGAGCTGAACCCCGCGTTCGCCGACTTCGCGGACACCCGGCTCGCCCACCCGATCTCGGCGCTCGGTGACCGGGCGGGCGGGCTGACCGCCGAGGCCGCCGGCTGGACCGGGCTGCCCGCGGGGATCGCCGTCGCGGTCGGCAATGTGGACGCGCACGTCACCTCGCCCGCCGCCCGCGCGGTCGCACCGGGGCAGATGCTGCTGGTGATGGGCACATCGACCTGCCACGTGATGAACGCGACCACGCGCGCCGCGGTGCCCGGCATCTGCGGGGTGGTGGACGGCGGCATCCTGGCCGGGCTCTACGGCTACGAGGCGGGGCAGAGCGGGGTCGGCGACATCTTCGGCTGGTTCGTCGAGAACGGCGTTCCACCCCAGGTGCACGACGAGGCGCGCGCGGCCGGGATCAGCGTGCACGATCTGTTGTCCCGGCAGGCGGCCGAGCAACCGGTCGGCGGGCACGGGCTGGTCGCGCTCGACTGGCAGAGCGGCAACCGCTCGGTGCTGGTCGACCACCACCTCTCCGGGGTGATCGCCGGGCTGACGCTGGCGACCCGGCCGCACGAGATCTACCAGGCGCTGGTCGAGGCGACCGCGTTCGGCACCCGCAAGATCGTTGAAGCGTTCGAGGCGGCCGGGGTGCCGGTGACCTCGTTCGTCGCGGCCGGCGGGCTCAAGCGCAACCCGCTGGTCATGCAGATCTACGCGGACGTGCTGCGCCGCCCGATCGACGTGGCCTCCTCGGAGCAGGCGCCGGCGCTCGGTTCGGCGATCCACGCCGCAGTGGCCGCCGACGCGTACCCGGACGTCGCCGCGGCCGCCGACGCGATGGGCAAGGCGGAGAAGGACGTGTGGAAGCCGACCGAGGCGAACGCGGACGTCTACGACCGGCTGTACGCCGAGTACACCCGGCTGCACGACTATTTCGGCCGCGGGCCTGACCTGGCGCTGCACCGGCTGCGCGCGATCCGGAACGAGGCGTGGGGGCAGTGACGATCATGCGTGTTTCCTCGACGATCGCTCAGCTTCGTGCGGAAGTCTGCGATCTGCACGCGCATTTGACGCGGTGGGGGCTGGTCACTTGGACAGCCGGGAACGTCTCGGCCCGGGTGCCGGGGGCCGACCTGCTGGTCATCAAGCCCTCGGGGGTCGAGTACGACTCGCTCACGCCCGATGCGATGGTGGTGTGCGATCTCGACGGAACGCTCGTCGAGGGTGAGCACAGCCCGTCCAGCGACACCGACTCGCACGCGTACGTCTATCGCCACCTGCCCGAGGTGAACGGGGTCGTGCACACGCACAGCCCGTACGCCACCGCCTGGGCCGCGCGCGGCGAACCGATTCCGTGCGCGATCACCGCGATGGCCGACGAGTTCGGTGGCGACATCCCGATCGGCCCGTTCGCGCTGATCGGCAGCGACGACATCGGCCGCGGGATCGTCGAGACGCTGCGCGGGCACCGCTCACCCGCGGTGCTGATGCGCCAGCACGGTCCGTTCACCATCGGCCGCACGGCGAAGGCTGCGGTGAAGGCCGCGGTCATGTGCGAGGACGTCGCCCGGACCATGCATCTGGCGCGTCAGCTCGGTCCGATCGAGCGGCTGCCCGACGCCGCCGTGGACCGCCTCCACGACCGCTATCAGAACGTGTACGGGCAGCACCCGACGGAGGGAGAGCAATGAGTGAGCACGAGGTCTGGTTCCTGACCGGCAGCCAGGGACTCTACGGCCCCGAGACCCTTGCTCAGGTCGCCGCGCAATCCGGGCAGATCGCGTCCGCTCTCGACGACGCGGTCGACGTCAAGGTCGTCTGGAAGCCGGTGCTCACCGACGCGAGCGACATCCTGATGACGGCGCGCGGGGCCAACGACGACGACAAAGTCATCGGCGTGATCGCGTGGATGCACACGTTCTCGCCGGCCAAGATGTGGATCGCCGGGCTGGACGCGCTGCGCACCCCGCTGCTGCACCTGCACACCCAGGCCAACGTCGAGCTGCCCTGGGCCTCGATCGACATGGACTTCATGAACCTGAACCAGGCCGCGCACGGCGACCGCGAGTTCGGCTACATCGAGTCTCGCCTGGGCGTTCCGCGTAAGACGGTGGCCGGGCACGTGAGCGATCCGCGCGTTGTTGAGCGAATCGCCACCTGGGTGCGCGCTTCGCGCGGGTACGCGGCCATGCGGGCACTCAAACTCGCGCGTTTCGGCGACAACATGCGCGACGTGGCGGTGACCGAGGGGGACAAGGTCGAGGCGCAGCTGCGCTTCGGGGTCTCGGTCAACACGTACGGGGTGAACGACCTCGTGGGCGTGGTCGACCAGGTGCTCGACGCCGAGGTGGACAAACTCGTCGGGGAGTACGCCGATCTCTACGACATCGCACCCGAACTGCGCGACGGCGGCGATCGGCACGACTCGTTGCGCTACGCGGCCCGCATCGAACTCGGCCTGCGCGGTTTCCTCGAGGCGGGCGGCTTCAAGGCGTTCACCACGAACTTCGAGGACCTCGGCGGGCTGCGCCAGCTCCCCGGGCTCGCGGTGCAGCGCCTGATGGGCGACGGCTACGGCTTCGGCGGCGAGGGCGACTGGAAGACGTCCGTCCTGCTGCACACGCTCAAGGCGATGGCCCCGGGCGGCACGTCGTTCATGGAGGACTACACGTACGACCTGACGCCCGGGCACGAGCGCATCCTCGGCGCGCACATGCTCGAGGTGTGCCCGTCGATCGCGGCCGGCACCCCGAAGCTCGAGATTCACCCCCTGGGGATCGGCGGCCGCGAGGATCCCGTAAGGATGGTGTTCGATGCTTCCCCCGGCCCGGCCGTCGTGGTCGGCCTGACCGACATGGGGGAGCGGTTCCGCCTCGTCGCCAACGAGATCGAGGTCGTGCCGCCGAGGGAGCCGCTGCCGAAGCTGCCGGTCGCCCGCGCGGTCTGGAAGCCGGCGCCGAGCTTCTCGACCTCGACTGAGGCCTGGCTGACCGCGGGCGGCCCGCACCACACCGTGCTCTCGTC
This sequence comes from Actinoplanes sp., assembly GCA_035687165.1. Lineage (GTDB taxonomy): Bacteria > Actinomycetota > Actinomycetes > Mycobacteriales > Micromonosporaceae > Actinoplanes. The sequence goes on from DASRYP010000364.1 coordinate 21,325, forward strand.
GGCGGTCGGCGCCGAGGAACTCACCGACCTGGCCGAGATGCTCACCACCGAGCTGCTGATCATCGACGCCGACACGCGCATCCGCGAGTTCGCCAAGGAGATCCGCTGGAACCAGGCCTACTACCGCCTGGCCCGCGGCTTCTGACGGTGCAATCGTTGACTGCGCCATCCCCTGGCCAAGCGGGCCAGGGGATGGTGTGACCCGTCGCTACGGGCGGGCGGGGCAGACGACGATGCCGGTCGGAGCGGGGACGCGGGCCTCGGGGGAGCAGTCGAACCGCTGGTCGAGGATGCCCCGGACCTCGGGGCTCGACCTGGCCAGCTTGAACCACGAGGGCTGCCACACGAGATACCGGGCCTGCTGGTCGTCGGTGAGGCAGCGCACGTTGTCCACGTAGCTGGGGAACGCTTTCACGGCCGAGACGTAGGTCGCCCGCTGCAGCCACTGCGGCGACGGGTAGCGGCAGGTCGTCGGATTACCCAGTAGGTAGTTGATCGCCCCGAACGACAGGTAGAGCACCGGTGTGTCCGCGCCGATCCGCTCGCGCAGAGCGGCGTAGCCGTGACCCTGCGCGCGCTCGTTGCCGAGCGCGTAGTTGTAGCCGCTGAACGCCAGCGGCGCGTTCGGCAGCG
>DASRYP010000365.1:0-4400 GCA_035687165.1 Actinoplanes sp.
CAGATCGACGTGCTGGTCAGCAAGGACAGCGGCGGCCCCGGCGCGAAGCTGGTGGCGGCGCGGGAGCGCGGACTCCCGGTCGTCATGGTGGATCGCCCGCCCGCCCCGACGACGGCACACGCCGCGGCATCCGTCACGGAGGCGGTCGAGCAGGTGATGAGCCTGGGCAGCCGAGGAAACACCCGGCCGGGCAGCGGATCAGGCCGGGGCGCGGACCCGTCCGGCGTGCCCCGGCATCGGCAGCAGGACCAGACCGGCGGGCGCCGGACTCAGCCCACGACCGGCTTCCAGCCACTGGGTGAAGCCGGAGAGATACGCGTACGACTCGGTCTGGGCCAGCAGGGCGCGCAGAAACGTGGCTATCAGGGGCGCGTTGCCGCCGAAGACACGCAGGTTGAGGAAAGGGTCGGCGGCTCTCAGCTCGCGCCACCCGAAGCACGCTCCACAAGCGACCACGAGACCGAGCTGCCAGAGCTCGCCGATCGACGGGCTCATCCAAACTGAATAGATTATTGGCCCAGGAGCCAGCGGTGCGGCGCGGCGAGCTTGCGGGCCGCCGTCGGCCCCCACGACCCGGGCGCGTAGACGGCCAGCTTGGGCGGGTCGTCGAGCAACGGCCCGACCACCTTCCAGGTAGCGCTCAGCCCGTCCGGTCGGGTGAACAAGGAGCGATCCCCCAGCAGTACGTCGTTGAGCAGCCGCGCATAGGGCGGCAACGGCTCCCCGTTCGGCAGTTCGTCCAGCGGCAACCGCACCGAGGCGGGCTCCACCCCCAGCGCCACCCCGGGCCGCTTCACCAGCAGCGACAGGTCGATCGTCCCGTCCCCGGCGAGGTCGAACGTCACCACGTTGGCCTGCTGCGGCAGCTCACCCATCGGGTGCGTCGGCGTCTTGAGCACCAGGCTCACGACCTGCCGGCTCTCCGTCAACCGCTTGCCCGTACGCAGCAGGAACGGCACTCCACGCCAGCGCGGGTTGTCGATCCAGAGCTTCGCCGCCACGTACGTATCGGTCGTCGATCCTCGCTTGACGCCCGGGATCTGCTTATAGCCCCGATATTGCCCGAGCACGACCTCGGCCGGGTCCAGCGGGCGGAACGACCGGATCACCCGCTCCCGGGCGGACTGCAGGTCGGTCGCCCCCAGACTGGCCGGCGGCTCCATCGCGACCTCGGCAGCCACCTGGAACAGGTGCGTGACCAGCATGTCGAGCACTGCCCCGGTGGCGTCGTAGAACCCGGCCCGCTGCTCCACCCCGAGCGTCTCCGGCACGTCGATCTGCACGCTCTCGATGTGCTTGCCGTTCCACAGGGCCGCGAGAGCCTCGTTGGCGAAGCGCGCCACGTGCAGGTTCTGCGTCGCCTCCTTGCCGAGGAAGTGGTCGATCCGGTAGACCTGATCCTCCGCGAAAACCCGGTGCACCACCCGATTCAGCGAACGGAACATCGACGGGGAGGTGCCGAACGGCTTCTCGTAGACGACCCGTGAGCCGGCCGCCAACCCGTACGCTCCGAGTGCCTTGGTCGTCTCCTCGAACGCGCTCGGCGGGATCGCCAGGTAGTGCACGAGCTGGCTTTGCCCCCGGACGGAATCGATCACTTCGAGAAGCGAGCCGGGGTCGTCCGTGCGGAAACCGCCGCCCGCGAAGCGCAACCGTGCGGCGAACTCCTCCCACGGACCGGACGAAGGCGCCGGCCCGAACTCCTCGAGCGCCTCCTTCACGTGCTTGCGGAAATCCTCGTGCGAGAGGTCACCGCGGCCGTCACCGATCAGGAACCACTCCTTCGGCAGCAGTCCCTGAATCGCCAACGTGTAGAAGGCGGGCAGCACCATCCGCCGCGCCAGGTCGCCGGTCGCCCCGAAGAGCACGAACACGGTGGGGCCGGGAGTCTTCGCCATGATTCGGTGGTGCCCGGGCGGGACCCGCTTCACACCGGCTGTGACGACCGGAACGTCCCCCGGTAGGCCCGCGCGACAGTGCCGACTGGAGGCCCTCAGACGAAGGCTTCCGACATAGCTGAGAAAGGCGGGGCGGCCACGGCCGCCCCGCCTGAAAACCTTGGGATCAGCGAATGGGAAGCAGGATCGAGTTGGGCTTCGGCGCCGCGACGGGCGGGCGGCTCTTGCCGGTCCCCGAAACGGCCACCGGAGCCGAGGGCAGCGGCTTCACGAACGGCTGCGCCGCGTCGGTGCAGACCTTGCCGTCCTTCGGCGCCTTACCGGTCAGCAGATAGTTGTCGATCGCTGTGGTGACACAGACCCCGGAGCCGTACGCCGTGTGCCCCCAGTTGTTGCTGGAAAGCAGACTGGCGTTCGGCGCCAGCCGGCGCGACGACACCGCACCCTGATAACTGGTCGCCGGGTCCCAGTAGTTGCCGACGATCAGGAACGGGTTGCCGGTGCGGCGGGTGAACGGCCCGGTGTACGCGCCCTCGTCCCGCACGGTCCAGGTCTGGCCGGCGCACTGACTATCGATCCAGCCCCACGACCGCCCGAAGTAGGGCGCCTCGCGCTCGCGACGGTCGACGGCCGCGGGCCACGACGAGGCGTTCGCCGGGTGCTTGCCGTCGGTGCAGATCACCGTGCTGCCCGCGTCCAGCCCGTTCTCGTAGGGGAAGTCGTACGCCCGGGACGCCTTCGCCGCGTTGACCCGCTTGAGCAGCGCGGCCGGCGACGCTCCCGCCTGCGCCCGCGCCACGTCCGCGGCCAACTGCGTGACGCCGGCACCGGCGTCGGTGCTGTAGAGCGTGCCCTGAACCGCGCCGATGAACACCGCGTACGTCACCTTGATCGTCCCCCCGGCGCCGTCCGGGAACTCCACCGGATCGGTCTTGAGCCGGTTCGCCACCTGCGCGAAGTGCTTGACCGGATCACCCTCGGCGAAGACGCAGAAATTCTCGCCCGCCTTGTCGCAGCGCTGGAGAATCTCGGACAGAGCCTGGTACGACCCGTCGCCGGAGCGCAGCCGTTGGTCGAGGATCTGCCGCGTGTCGCCGACCCAGGCGGTCGGGTCGAGCGTGCCGTCGACGACCAGCGCCCGGAAGCGGTCCGGGAACATGTTCGCGTAGTACTGACCCAGCACACTGCCGTAGCTGAAGCCCAGGTAGTTGAGGTTCGGGTCGCCGACCGCACGGCGCATGACCTCCATGTCGCGGGCCACCTCGGCGGTCGACGAGGCTCCGGTCAGTGGCCGACCGGTGGTGGAACAGGCCCGGCCGAGCTTCTTCGACCCGGCGACGTAGTTTCGTTCTTCGGCCGTGGTCACGGGGAACGGCACGTTCATCAGCTCGAGCACTTCGGACTGCGCGCGGACCGACGGGAAGCAGCGCACGTTCTCGCTGGCGCCGATGCCCCGCGGGTCGACGCCGACGATGTCGAAGCGGGCGAGCAGGGCGTCGCTCAGGAAGCCCGACGAGGCGAGGGCGAACTGGGTCGCCGAACCGCCCGGTCCGCCGGGGTTGACGAACAGGCTTCCGACGCGGTGGGACTGGTTCTTGGCCTTGACCCGCAGCACCGCGATCTCGGTGGTGGGTCCCTTCGGCTTGGCGTAGTCGAGCGGCAGCCGGACGGTGGCACACTCCGCGATCGCGTAGCACTTGTACCAGCCAAGCTTCGGCGTTGGCACCGCGTCGACCAACTGATCACCTCTCCCGCCGGCGGCGGCGGGTGCGGCAGCCACGCCGGCCAGGACGAGGCCGGCGAGCGCCGCGGTCAGCAGTCGGTGCGTCTTCACTGTCATTCGGTCGACCCTTCTGACGGTGGGTCGCGGCGGCGATGCCACGACTCCGGCATTGTAAGGAGTCGATGCACACACAGTGATCATGGTCAATTCCGACTGGTACTATCAAAACGGGCGCGCGGTGACCGATTCGTCCACCAACGCGCCAGGTGCGCAGATCTCGTATCCCCCGGTGTGCCCTAAAGACCGTCCGGTCCGGGACCTTTCGCACAGGGCAAGAGGGGGGTGACATCCAGGCGGATACATTTGACACAGTGGACGAATGCTCACCGACGTGGATCTGCCCGCGCCCGGACTCCTCTGGACGCGCTGGGCGACGCTCTCCTCAGCGCTGACCGGCCTCGGGTACGCCGACGTCTGGTTCATCGACGAGCGCGGCGCCCACCACGACGACCACGGGGGCAGCTGGGCCCGCCTGGCCCTGGTCGACGGTGCCCGGGCGGTGCTGTTCGGCTATCACCGCGACCACAGCGACACCGCCGACGCCGACCCGCCGATCGACGTGCTCACCGGCGCACCCGAGTGGCTGCCCTGGGACGACCTGACCGCGCTGGCCGAGAACGACAGCCTCGGCTTCGTCGTCTGGCACGCCGAGGGCCGCTGGTCCCGCACCCGCTACCGCGACGGCGTCGGCGACGGCCTTGTCCACACGGTCGGTCCGG
>DASRYP010000366.1:0-12294 GCA_035687165.1 Actinoplanes sp.
CGCGCGGCCACCGGCGCCAGCCCCTCCTAGGTCTGCCTGGGCGTCATCCCGCATACCGAATTTGTGGGGATAAGATGAACGGCATGCGGCGAATCGGCTTCTCCCCGTCGCAGAGATCGCGTCTCGGTATCGAGTGGGAGATCGCCTGCGTCGACCGCCGCAGTGGTGAGCTGTCGCCGGCCGCCCCTTCGTTGCTCTCGAAACTCGGTGCCGTTTCCGAGTTCCCGCACGTGACGACCGAGTTGCTCACCAACACCATCGAGCTCGTCAGCGCGCCGCACGCCCGGGTCACCGACGCCGTCGCTGATCTCACGCGCCTCGTCGAGCGGGCGAGCACGCTGGCCGAGCGGATGGGCGTCGACCTCATCTCGTCGGGCACCCACCCGTTCAGCCAGTGGTTCCGGCAGCAGGTCACGCCGGACAAGCCACGGTACGAGACGCTGATCGACCGCACCCAGTGGTGGGGCCGGCAGATGATGATCTGGGGCGTGCACGTCCACGTCGCGGTCGAGAACCGCCGCAAGGTCTTCCCGATCATCGACGGCCTGCTTACGTACCTGCCGCACTTCCAGGCCCTCAGCGCGTCGAGCCCGTTCTGGTCCGGCGAGAAGACCGGCTACGCGTCCAACCGGGCCCTGATGTTCCAGCAGTTGCCGACCGCGGGCCTGCCGCCGCAGTTCACCGAGTGGTCGGAGTACGAGGCCCTGGTCGCCGATCTGGAGCACACCGGCGTCATCGAGGAACTGAACGAGCTGCGCTGGGACATCCGGCCCTCGCCGAGGTGGGGCACGATCGAGGTGCGGACCTTCGACGGCATCCCGACCGCGCAAGAGATCGGCGCGCTCGCGGCCCTGACCCAGTGCCTGGTCGAGCACTTCTCCCGCGAGCTCGACGCCGGGCGCGAGGTGCCGAAGATGCAGCCCTGGTTCGTCCGGGAGAACAAGTGGCGGGCGGCCCGCTACGGCATGGACGCCATCATCATCCAGAACGCGGCCGGCGACGAACGGCTGGTCACCAAGGACCTTGAGCAGTTGCTGCCGACCCTGGCGCCGATCGCCGACGCGCTCGGCTGCCGGGAACACCTGGCCGACCTGGGCGCCATCATCGACCGCGGGGCGAGCTATCAGCGCCAGCTCCGGGTCGCCGAGGCCAACGGCGGCAGTCTCAAGGCCGTCGTCTCCTCGCTGGTGCGCGAACTCCGCGACGGCCTGCCCGTCTGATCCCCGGCCGTCTGATCCCCGGCCGTCTGATCCCCGGCCGTTTGATCCCCGGCCGTTTGATCCCCGGCCGGCCGATCCCCGAACCGGCTGTGACATCACCGTTTGTGACATCGAAGATCGTGACATCGAAGATCGTGCGCGGTCTCTGCGGATGATCGCCGACGGTCTACGTTGGAGCGTCTGAACCGGTGTGCCCGGCCAGACGATGGGTCGGGGCGTCGGGATACTGGCCGGGTCGAGGCTTATCCCTGACGAGACGGAGCCCGCCCCATGCAGCATCAGAACGACTCGCGGGCCGAGGGGACGCCCGGCCGGGCCCGGCGCGTCGCTCGGCGCGTCCTGATCACCGTGCCGGTGACTCTGGTCGTTCTGATCGTCGTCGCCTACCTCGGCACCGCGGCCATGAAAGTGCCGCCGCCGCACACGCTCTACCGGGTGCAGACCACGGAGCCGTCGCGCTGGGGTGACGTGTTTCCCGCCCGCACGATCGACGCGGCGGTCCAGGCCACGCCGCTGGCCGCTGCTCCGCGGACGCTCCCGTCCGGGGTGCCGTGGAAGGGCGGGCAGATCCCCGTCGGCCAGTTCCTCGACACCACCCGCACCGATGCGTTCCTGGTCTTGCACGACGGCAAGGTCGGCTACGAGTGGTATCGCGACGGGATCACCGCCGGCACCCGGATGTCGTCGTGGTCGATGGCGAAATCGGTGCTCTCGCTGCTTGTCGGGCAGGCCGTCGAACGGGGCGAGCTGGCCGAGGACGACCGGCTCACCGACCTGCTGCCCGAGCTACGGACCGGTGGTGATTACGACCGGATCACCGTACGTGATCTGCTCGACATGGCCTCCGGCATCGATGTGTCGGAGAACTACCGTGAGTGGTGGCCGTTCACCGGCACGGCGCGCATGTATCTCACCCGCGACCTGCCCGGTTTCCTCAAGGAGAACCGCACGGTCTCGTACGCCCCGGGCAGTCGGGCGACCTATCGCAGCGTCGACGCCGAGGTCCTCGGGCTGGTCCTGCACAGGGTGACCGGCCGGAATCTGACCGACCTGCTCACCGAGCGCCTCTGGCAGCCGATGGGCGCCGAACGGTCGGCCACCTGGAATCTCGACCACCCGGGCGGCGTCGAGAAGGCGTACTGCTGCATCAACGCGACCGCCCGCGAGTACGCCCGGATCGGTCAGCTCGTCCTCGACCAGGGCCGGGACGTCGTGCCGGCCGCCTGGATCACCCGGATCACCACGCCCGCGCCGCACCGGATCGAGGGCTGGGGATATTCCGCGCTGTGGTGGCATCCGTCCGGTGGTCACGACTACTCCGCGATCGGCATCTACGGACAGTACATCTACGTCGATCCCGCTTCACGTACGGTGATCGTCAAGCTCAGCGACTACGGCGCCCTCCAGGACGAACAGGACACCTTCGAGGTGCTGCGCGCCATCGCTCGATCCTGATCAGGCGCGATCTTCGTCTCCTCCTCGGGCTGGATCCGCTGAGTCTCGCCCGCTGAGGCGGGTCGCCGCAGGTGCGAGAGGTAACGAAACGCGAGGGACTTGCGCGCGCAACAAAAGATGATCATGCTGTGGAGCGCTCCCATCGATCGATACATGCGAGGTTCTCGTTGTCGTTCTCGCGCCTTCGTGGCATCGCGCTGGTGGCGCTGGTCGCCGTCCAGGCCGCTGTCGCGCCGTCGGCCGCCGTGGCCGTGCCACCCGCCGCCCCGTCCCCGGCCAGGACCGCCGCCGAAGCCCGGACCGTCGTCACCCTCATCACCGGTGACAAGGTCACCGCGACGGTGATCGGCGGCCACGTGACCGACCCCCAGGTGCGCACCGCCGCGGGTGGGCTGACCGGCTATCTCGAGCATCGCGAGGGCGCGGGCACCTTCGTCTATCCGCATGCGGCACTGCCGTACGTGGCCTCGGGTCTGCTCGACAAGGACCTGTTCAACATCAGCGAGCTGATCGAGGACGGGTACGACGACGCGCACAGCGCGCGGCTTCCGCTGATCGTCACCTACGCGGCGGGCGCGTCCAACCAGCGTGCCACCCTGGCCGGTGCCGAGGGGGTCCGGCCGTTGGCGAGCATCGGCGGCGCCGCCCTCAGCGCGGACCGTTCAGGCGCCTTCTGGTCCACGGTCACCGGCTCGACGGCCCGTACGGCGAACAAGATCGAGAAGATCTGGCTGGACGGCAAGGCCAAGAGCACCCTGGCCGAGAGTACCGCGCAGATCGGCGTGCCCGAGGTCTGGAAGTCCGGCAACACCGGGGCCGGCGTCGACGTCGCGGTGCTGGACACCGGCATCGACACCGGGCACCCCGACGTGGCCGGCCAGATCGCGGCGACCGAGTCCTTCGTCCCGGGCGAGTCCGTCGAGGACGTCGCGGGCCACGGCACGCACGTCGCCTCCACCATCGCCGGTACGGGCGCCGCGTCCGACGGCCGGGAGAAAGGCGTCGCGCCCGGCGTCCGGCTGCACGTCGGCAAGGTTCTCGCCGACGACGGATTCGGCCAGACGTCCTGGATCATCAGCGGCATGGAGTGGGCCGTCCGCGAGCAGCACGCCCGAATCGTCAACATGAGCCTCGGCGCGGACCCCAGCGACGGCACCGACCCGATGAGTCAGGCCGTCAACTCGCTGACCGCCGAGACCGGCGCGCTGTTCGTCGTCTCCGCCGGCAACATGGGACCGTCCGCCTACTCCGTGGGCACCCCGGGCGCGGCCGACGCCGCGCTCACCGTCGGCGCGGTGGACCACGACGACCTGGTCACCATGTTCTCCAGCACCGGTCCGCGCCTCGGTGACCGGGCGCTCAAGCCCGACCTCACCGCGCCCGGCGCCGACATCCTGGCCGCCCGCTCGCAGTACACCCGGGAAGGCGAGGGCAGGTACCTGACGATGAGCGGCACCTCGATGGCCGCCCCGCACGTCACCGGCGCCGCCGCGCTGCTCGCCGCCGAGCACCCGGGACTGACCGGGCAGCAGCTCAAGGACGCGCTGGTCAGCACGACCAAGCCCACCCCGGACGTGACCGCCTACCAGGGTGGCAGCGGACGACTCGACGTCGCCGCGGCCGCGAGCACGCCCGTCTTCGCGACCGGCACGGTCAACTTCGGCTACCCGGACTACCCGACCGCCCCGAAGGGGCCGGTCAACCGGGAGATCCGCTACACGAACACCGGGGATCAGGCCGTCACGCTCGATCTGACGGTCGCCGGGCTCGACGTGATCGCGCTGTCGGCGCGGCAGGTCACGGTCCCCGCGCACGGTTCCGCCGCGGTCACCGCGACCACCGAGTTCGACCAGGTGCCGGCCGATCAGCTCCTGGCCGGGTTCGTGACGGCGAGAACCGAAGGCCACAGCATCCGTACGACCCTGGCAGTCGGCCGGGAGGGGGTGCGGCACCAGCTCACGCTGAAGGCCAAGGACCGTAGCGGGAAGCCGGTCGGCGGTCAGCTCGTCCTGCTCGGCAAGGACACGACGCGGACCGAGCAGCTCGACGCCACCGGCACCCTGAGCCTGCGGCTGCCCGAGGGGACGTACACCGCCTGGCTCAGCACCGACGTCGAGGGTGCGCACGGCCCGTCGTCGCGCGGCCTGGCCCTGCTGCCGGTCCCGGACATCAAGCTGGACCAGGACCGTACGGTCGTCTTCGACGCGACCAAGGCCCGGCGCGCGACCACGACCACGCCGCAGCCGGCCACCGTGACCGGTTCCCGCTTCCAGATCCTCCGCGACTTCGGCGGCAGCCCGTGGACCGACAGCTGGGTGCCGGGCGAGGAGTACGACAGCGTCTGGGTCCTGCCCGGCACCCGCAAGGTCGCGCAGGGGGTCTTCACCTTCGACACCCGATGGCGCCTCACCCAGCCGGCGTTGGCGATCGAGGCGTACGGCATCGGGGCGTACGACGACGTGCGAGTGCAGCGCGCCAAGACGCCCCTGGCCCGCGGCCGCAGCGAGGTCGACGCCGTCCTGGGCGGGAACGCCCGGGGCAAGGCTCTGGTGGTGCGCCGCAGCGACACGGTCACGCTCGAGCAGCAGGCCACGGCAGCGGCAGCGGCGGGCGCACGACTGCTCATCGTGGTCAACGACGGCACTGGACGTCTCGCGCCGTGGGCCGGTTCGGTCTGGGCGCCCGCGGATCCGCCGCCGGTGACCGTGGCCACGCTGACCCGCGACGAGGGCGAGCGGTTGATCAGCCGGATCCAGCGCGAGCGGCGAGTCCGGCTCGACCTCACCTCGCGGCCGGCGACCGAGTACGTCTACGACCTCAGCCACGATTATCCGGACGTGATCCCGGCCGACCTGACCTACCGAGCCACCTCGCGCAACCTGGCCCGGATCGACACCTCGTTCCGCAACTGGCAACCCGGGCGTGCTCTTGAGACCCGCAGCAACGTCACGGCCGGTGGATTGTCGGGCTTCCTGGACTACGCCGAGACCCCGGCGATCGCGGACCGCACCGACTGGGTCACCTCCGGGGTGCGGTGGACCGCCGACGTGCAGATCCCCGGGGAGCAGGAGCAGAAGACGGCCCTGACGGCGTACCGGGCCGGCTCTGTCCAGAAGGAACACTGGTTCGGCCCGGTGCAGCGACCCCGCTTGCTCGGCGACGACATCAAGGTGTTCCGCCAGGAGTTCGGGCTCTTCTTCGCGAACATCCCCGGCTGGGGCGACTCGGGCGCGGCCCACGAGGGCTTCACCTACGACACCTCGGCGGTGGAGAACATCGTGCGGCTCTACCAGGGCGAGAAGCTGCTCGGCGCGTCCGACCGCTACAACTCGCTGTTGTTCGCCAGTGGTCTGCCGGCGGAGCGCCTGCCCTACCGGCTGGTGTCGGAGAACAAGCGGGACACTGTCGCCGGGCCGTACTCGACCGCGACGCGCACGGAGTGGACCTTTACCTCGGCTGATGTCGCGGAGGGCACGGTGGAGTCGCCGGCGCTGATCCAGCTCGACTACGACGTGGACACCGACGTGGCGGGCCGGGCCAAGCGGAACGCCGCCCTGACGATCTCCGCCGCCACGCTGGCCAACGCCACCGGCGCGGGCGCGATCCGGACGGTGGGGCTGGAAGTCTCGTACGACGACGGAGCCACCTGGCACCGAGCGACGGTGAAGTCAGGCTCGAACGGCTGGCGTACGTGGCTCGACGCGCCTCGCACGGCGAAGTTCGCCACCCTGCGTACCACCGCCCGCGACGCCAGGGGCAACACCGTCGACCAGCGCATCACCCGCGCCTTCGGCCTGAGGTGAGCGGATCCGGCAGGCGAGAAGTGGGGAGTGCGGTAGATCTCCGGGCCCGAACCGATCACCATCCCGATGAAGGCCACCGCCAAGGTGCGTAACACCAGCTCATCCGTGGTGATCGACGGTGCTGGACGGGTCACGCTCAGCGGCGGGGGCAAGCGTCGCATCCTCTACCTGAACACGTGCGACCAGGCACAGACGTGGACGACTTCGCACTGTAACGACCAGGCGACACCGCGACTGACCGTACAGAACCTCGCCTTCACGAAGGGCAACAGCACGGGTGAGACCGCCGAGGGTGGCGGTGGCGGGGCGATCTTCGCCCGGGGCGAGCAAGTCGACCAGCGGCTCGACCCTCAAGAAATAGGTCGAACCAGGCCCTGGACGGCGGGCCCGAGGACACTGCCGCGAAGGGCCGTACGTCGCCTCGGGTCAGAGGCCGACGCACGACCGCACGGCGGAGTTCAGACGCGGCCGCTGACGACCCAGATCGTCAGCGCCACCAGCAGCTCGTCGCGTTCGACGGCCTCGGCCACCGCGGTGGCCCACGCCGGCGCGAGCTCGGGCGCGATCAGGCCCAACGAGCCGGCCCGCGGCGGATCGAAGATCATCACCAGCTCGGCCGCGGTCCTGACGTCGCTGGTGGCGACGACGAACGGTTCGGCGTGGACGGAACGGCCGCCGGCGGCGATCAGGCGGCGGCGCAGCGACAGGCCCATGCGATTGTCGCGGCCGGGCGCGTAGTTGCGGACGAACGCCGACATATCGTCGAACAGTGGCTGCGGGACGCCGTCGGCGGTGAGCGACGACCAGTCCGTGTCGACCAGGCAGATCCGGCCGCCGGGCTGGACGACCCGGACCATCTCCCTGATCGCCAGGTCGGGGTCCGGCAGGTGCTGCAAGACCCGCTCGGCGCGGGCGGCGTCGAAGCTGTCGGACGGGAAGTCCAGCGCCCCGGCGTCACCGACGACGTATTCGACCGGACCGCCGTCGTGCCGCGCGGCAGCCGCCGCGGTGATCTCGGTCGAGCGGTCGAGCGCCACTACGCGGCCACCGGGCTGAACCAGCTGGGCCAGGTCACGGGCCACCTCGCCCAGCCCACTGCCGACGTCGAGCACGCGCGATCCGGGTCGCAGGGCCAGCTCGTCCCGCGCCCGGCTCCGGAGCCGGCGGATGCCTTCGATCCCGGCCACGCCGTCGAGGTAGGCGAACTTCACTGCCCGTCCCTCCGGCGGGTCCAAGTCCATCTTCGCGGAGAATTCGGAACCGATGGTCGTGGTGCTGTGCAGAGGGTCGCTCATGCACCTACGACGTCTCGGCGACGGCGAAGTTCATCGACGGGTGCCGAGTCCTGCCGCGAGCGCGAGAAGTTCGAGCGATCGGCGGCGGTCGACGGCGTCGTGGGCGATGGCCTGCACCATCAGCTCGTCGGCACCGCTGCGGTCGCGCAGGTCGGCCAGGTGGACGCCGACGGCGGGGGCGGAGCCGACGAAATAGCGGGCGGCCGCGGCCTCCACCGTGGCGCGTTGCCCGGGGAGACGGCCGTGGGACGCCGCGGCGGCCGCTTCCGGGGTGAGCAGCGGCGGCGTGGACCGCATGCCGAGTTGGTGGAGCATCTCGCGCACCGGGCCACGCAGGCGGGCCGCGTCCGCGTCGGTGTCGGCGCAGAGCACTCCGGTGCTGACCAGCACGTACGGCTCGGCGAGGGCGTCGGAGGGCCGGAATTCCGCCCGGTACAGCTGGACCGCGGCCTCAAGGTTGTCGGGGAAGATGTGATGGGCGTACGCGAAGGGGAGGCCTCTCCTCGCGGCCAGGCGCGCACCGCCCAGACCGGAGCCGAGGAGCCAGATCGGCGGACGGCGGCCCGCGGCGACGTCCACCTGGACGTCCGCGCTCGCCCCGAAATACCCGGCCAGCTCGGCGACCTGGTTGGCGAAATCCGCCGGCTCGTCGGGGCGGTCGCCGCGCAGCAGGGTCTTCACGCGGTCGGAGCCGCCGACGCCCCGGCCCAGCCCGAGGTCGATCCGGCCGGGGTAGAGGTTGTCCAGCGTGCCGTAGTCCTCGGCGATGCGCAGGGCCGGGTGGTTGGGCAGCATCACGCCGCCGGAACCGACCCGGATCTCGGTCGTCGCGGCGGCCACGGCCCCGATCAGGACCGCGGTCGCCGAACTGAGCGAGATCGACCCTCCGTGGTGTTCGGCCAACCAGTAGCGGTGGTAGCCGAGCCGTTCCGCCAGGCGCGCTGTCTCCAGCGTCTCGTTGAACGACTCCTGGGCCGTCCCGCCGGTCGTTCCGAGGACGACGTCGAGAACGGAGAGCCGGGTCACGCTTGCATCGATCACGGAACCCTCAACGGCTGCCGCGTCGAGGAGTTCACCCGGATCACCACTCGCAACGAGGTCGCGCTGAATCGGGTTCTCGTCCCCAGGTTCAGGCCGGGCGGATCGTGTGGTTCATCCGGAACATCGTGTCGGGGTCGTACTGGCGTTTGACGGCCAGCAGGCGGTCGTAGAGCTCCGGCCCGTAGATCTCGCGCAGCGATCGCGGGTCGAGCGCCTCCTCGGGGGAGAGGAAGTTGAGCAACGTGCGGCCGCGTGGATCGGCCCAGGCCCGCATCTCGCCGAACAGGTCGTCCAACTGGCCGCGCAGGAGTTCCTGCTGGTCGGGGCCGCCGACACCGAAGGCGAACATCTGGTACGGCAGGCCGCGGCTGGGCACCGAGTCCGGAGTGGCCGGAGCCCGGTCGAAGGCGCCGCCGAGCGCCCGCAGCTCGACACTGGCCAGCCGGCAGTCGCTCTCCGGTCCGGTCCGCTCGACCAGTTCGGCCAGGGCCTCGTCCGGCAGGCCACTCAATCCCAGGCTCCGATCCTGGTACGGGATCGGGTCGAGCGGATCGTTGTGCAGCACGGCCGCCTCGGCGTACGGCAGTTCGGCCACCGTGTCCACGACAGCGGGCGCGACCGCGCGCATCGGGGCCAGCAGCTCGAGCCCGGCTTCCGCCGCGCCGAGATAGGCAAACCGCAGGTGCACGACGTGCGCCCCGCGCAGTGGCACGGGCAGCGCCTCGATCGGAGGCAGCCGCTGGATCGCGACCGAGGTGGTCGCCGCCTCCGGCAGCGTCGGCGCCCAGTCCCGCCACCGGCGCAGGACGTCGGCGGTCGCACTGCCCGGGAAGTAAAGCCCGCCGGCCAGTACGGTCGTGACCGGCAACAAGCCGATCTCCATCGCGGTGACCACGCCGAAGTTGCCCTTGCCGCCGCGCAGCGCCGCGAACAGGCCCGGTTCCGCGTCCTTGCTCACCTTTCGCAGTGCGCCGTCCGCCGTCACGATGTCGAACGACGTCACGTGGTCGGACGCGTAGCCGTACGTACGCCCGAGGATCGGCCCCTGGCCGCCGCCGAGCACGTACCCGATGGCCCCGACCGTGACCGACGAGCCGTTCATCGGCGCCAGCCCGAACTTCGCCGCTGTGTCGATCACCTCGGCCCAGCGCGCTCCGCCGGTCACCCGCGCGGACCGGGCGTCGTCGTCGATCGTCACCCCGCTCATCCGGTCGAGCGTGACGAGCACGGCCCCCTCGGCGGTGAACGGCTGCATGTGCCCGCCGCCCCGGACCGCCACGGCCAGCCCGTTGTCCCGCGCGAACCGGACCGCGACCTGCACGTCGGCCGGGCTCGTCGCGCCCACGGCCACGGCCGGACGCAGCGGGGTGAGCAGGTTGTAGGTGAAGCACTCGGCGTCGTACCCGGGATCGCCGGGTCGGAACACGGGCCCGGCCACCTCGTCGGCGAGTTTGGCGAAGTCACTCATGCCTAGATCAACGAGGCATATGGCTCAAGGTTCACTCTTCTGCCGTGCGCAGGATCATGCCAACGGCAGCAGTTCGTCACCAGCCCGCCCCGACTCGCAGGACGTCCCCGAGCCGCCGTCGGCGCCGGGCCGCCGTCTCGGCCGCCACCACGAGCACCAGGACCGCCGCCGACGCTGCTACCGTGACCAGCTCGGCCGTCCACCACGGCACGACCGGCACCGGGTCGGCCGCCTGCTCGGTGAGCACCCGCAGCGCGAGCGGCCCGAGGGTCAGCCGGCCGAACAGGGCACCCAGCACCGGGCCGCAGAGCGCCGCCACCAGCAGCACCGGGAGCAGTTCACCCGCCGCGACGCGCTGGGTGTCGCGGGGCCGCAGACCGAGAGTCCGCAGCCGGGCCAGTGTCTCCCAGCGCTCCGGGGCGCTCGCCGCCGCCGCGAGCGCGAACCCGAGGAGCCCCAGTGCCAGCAGGGTCACCGCCGCGACCACGTAGAGGTGCGACAGGCCCGCGGTGAGGGGTGCCGTGCGGCGTTGTTCCAGCACGTCGGCGAGGGTCGTCACCCGGGCGTCCACGTGCGTGTTCCGGGCCGCCGCGGCCGCACCCGGCCCGGTCACCCACACCGTGTTGGGGACGAACGGGAGACCGGCTGCGGCATCCACCACGACGAGGTTGTCGCCGCCGCCCACGGCGGGCGCGCGCCCGACCGCGGTCAGTTCGACAGGGCGGTGGTCGGGCTGGGGCAGGCTGAAACGCAGGCCCGGCCGGAGGCTGTTGTCGCCGGCGAGGACCAGCGCCGGGATCCCGTCGGCCGCCGGGGCGGACGCGGCCGGCCACGTCGGCAGGGGCGTGTCGGCCAGCAGCTGACGGTAGGCCGCGGTGTCCACGACGATCAGGCGTGCGGGGTACGCGGTGGATTCCACGATGAACTGGGCGTTCTCGACCACCTGGGCCGCGACCGCGTGCGTCACGCCTGGCGCGGCGGCGATCCGACGGGTGATCTCGACGGTGGAGTTCCCGGACTTCGAGGGCAGCACGAGCTGGGCGTCGGCGCCGACCGTCTGCCAGGCGCCGTCCGACAGGCCCCGCTCGGTCGTCGCGGACAGCGTCACCGCGAACGACGCCAGGGCGATGGAAGCCGTCATGGCGAGCGCGGGCAGCACCCGGGCCGACGTCGCGGCGGCCCGGGCCGCCACGAACAGCACCAGCGGACGCTTCGACCGCAGCGCCAGCCGGAGCGCGAGCTGGGTGGCACGGGGCAGCAGACGCACGACGAGCAGGGAGACGGCGAGGACGCCCAGGGTGGGTCCCGCCGCGGGCAGCGTCGTGTCGTCGACCCCGCGCTGGTAGAGGGCGATGAGGGACGCGGCCGCGAGGATCAGCACGGCGGCGTCGACAGCCGTCCGCCGGATCAGTCCGGTCTGCCGGATCCAGCGGCGGGCGCTGCGGTTGGCCGGGGTGCGCCGATCTCGGGTGGCCCGGGCGGCGGCCAGGGTCCCGTACGCCGGGCCGGCGCCGACGGCGACCACCAGGAACGGAAGAACCCAGGTCAGGCCGGCGCCGCCGGTGAGGACGACGGACAGGGCGAGCCCGATCAGGGCGGCCGGCCCGGCCACCGCGAGCGATTCGATGGTCAGCTCGGTGGCGATGGCGGGCAGGGCGGCGCCGCGCTGCCGGGCAGTAGTCAGTGCGGTTCGGCGGCGCCGGGTCAGCAGGTCGGCGCCGAGCCCCACGACGAGCAGGGCGCCGGCCAGCACGGCGATCAGCAGGACGGACGCCTGGGCCGTCGCGGTGGCGATCTGCTGTCGCAGGTCGCTCAGCAGGCTGTCGAGCTGCGTCGTCCACTTGAGGGCGCCGGCGCGCTCGGCGGAGACCGCGGAGCCGGCCTTGAGGGCGGCGACCTTGGCCGCCAGGGCCTCGGCGGTCTTCCAGGTCAGCGTGTCCGGGTCGGCGTCGAACCGGACCGTGCGGCGCAGCTGGTCGGAGCGGAAGGCCAGCCGGGCGTCGGGCAGGGAG
>DASRYP010000367.1:0-3112 GCA_035687165.1 Actinoplanes sp.
GTCTCGGCCAGCGCCGGATCGCGGTGCACGACGGAGACGTGCCGGAGGGCGCCGCTCTGGTCGGCCAGCGTGATGAAACACCAGTCGGCGAGACGCCCCGCGACCATGCCACCGAGCCGCAGCAGGGCCTCGTCGGTGTCCGTTGTGGTCGACAGCGCGTCGGTCAGCTCCCCGAGCAGGGAAAGCTGCCCGTGCGCCGACTCGGCCGCGCGGCGTGCCTCCTCGGCGATCTCCCGGGCGATCCGCAGGCGTAGCTCGGAGCTGCAGACTTCGCCCAGTTCGTTGAGCAGGACGACCTCGCTCGGAGTCCAGATGCGGGGTTCGCGGTCCATGACGGCGAGCGTGCCGAGCACCAGCCCGTCGGAGTCGGTCAGCGGTACGCCCGTGAACGCGATCACGTTCAGCTCACGGATGGCGAGGTTGTCCCGCAGCCGCGGATCGGTACGCACGTCGGGCACCACGATCGCCACGCCGGACTCGACGACATGCCGGCTGAACGAATGGGTGAGCGCCATCTGCCGGTCACTGGCGAACGGTTCCGGCAGTCCGACCTGGCCCGGCAGATGCTGCCGATCGACCCCGAGCACCGTGACCACGGCGACCGGCACGTCCACCAGCCGCTCGACGATCCCGGCGATCCGGTCGAACGCCGTGTCGGCCCGGGCTCCCAACCGCAGCCGCCGGACAGACCGCAGGCGTGCGGCATCGGCAAGAGCGCTTCTCGGCGCTTCCGAAGCCAAGTCACCCCGCAGCAAAGTCGCTCCCCGGCAGGTCAGGGCTGTCACGCTACCGGGCTTCGACCAGTGGATTGAGCCCTCGCGCGCCTCGTGCCGGTCCTCCGGCAATCCACATTCCTACCGGCTGCGCAGGCGGATCAAAACCACGAAACCGGCGAAATACGGTGTCGTCTTGTCGGCTTCGCTGAATCGCCACACTGATTGCCTGGTCAGCCCGGTCACGCTGCTCGCGGTCGCGTCGGTGTGACTGGTCGCACGTCGTCGCTTGCCCTTTGGTGCAGACCTCGTTGCCTCGCCGCGTGCTCCTCCGTTCGCGCCGCGGCCTGTGCGGGCGGCTCGCCCCATCGTGGGCACGTCGGACGGCACACTCGCCCGGCTGCACACGGCGAGGCTCGCCCGCCCGGGCGTGATCCGACCCGCCCGGGCGTGATCCGACCCGCCTGGGCGTGATCCGACCCGCCCGGGCGGAGGTGATCCGGTCTGCTCGGCCGGGCGTGATCCGACCCGCCCGGCCGGCGGTGATCTGGTCTGCCCCCGGCCGGGCGTCGTCTGCCGGGCGTCGGACGACGTCTGGTGGCGGGTGCGGGCGTTGGCGTGGGCTGGTCAGGTGCCAGGGGCTCGGTCCGTGGCTGTAGTGAGGTTGGCGTCGGCGGCCAGCGGGATCCAGCGCTTCGCCCAGATTTCGCGGGCCGTCTCGAAGGTGGCGTCGTCGGCGCCGAACATCGACACGGTCACCTCGAAGCGGGCCGCTGCGGGGCTGTCGAGCGGGATGCGGCCGGCCACCACGATCAGCTGCTCATTGTCGACTGTCCAGGCCACGCGCGGACCGAACTGCTCCCACTCGCCGGAGGCCAGCGTCAGCGCCTGCCTCGCCGTGGTCTCGCCGGTCAGATAGAGCGTGCGCCGTGGCCCCTCGGGTCGTCTCTCCAGCAGGAAACGCAGCTGGATCAGGAACGAACGCCACCCTTCCTCGATCGGGTCGTAGACCTCCGGCCCGCCCGGGGCGTCGCTCTCTCGGACCACCCGCACCCGCGCGGTGTCGTCGTCCCCGGTCACCTCCAGAAAGGAGCCGTCGGCCCAGCCCATCTGCTCGGGTGCCCAGAGGGTCGCCTCATCGACGAAGATTTGCTTGATCTCGGTGACGAGCCCGTCGTAGTCCCACCCGAACCACTGGTGGAGGATGGGCGGCTGCGTGACTGTGTCCCAGACCTCGTCCCGTCCGGCCGGTACGTCGATCTCGAGGTGATAAGGCTTCAGTTCTCGCACCTGGGTCATCCCCGGCCTCCGACACTTGTCGCAGCCCGATCGGCCGTCGCCGGGACTTCCGGGCCTGCCGCTGTCTGTTTCACTCCGGTCTGGTCGATCACGGCTGAGCCTCCTGGGCAGGCCCGCATCGCCTGACGACCGCTTCGTTCTCTCGGGTGCAGTGGGTCATGCCTCCATTTTGGGGCAATCTCGATTTCACGCCACGTGGCGATTCATTTCCGGATCGAACGGGACCCGTCGGCCGGCGGTCAGACCCGATCGGAGCGTCCCGCGGATCTCGGCCCGGCCGAGGCCGGCGAAGCGTGCCGCGTCCTCCAGTTCGCGCGTCGCCTCGGTCAGATCGAGCAGGCCGGCGCCGACGAAACGGCCCAGCGCGAACGCGGCCCTGTTCAGCGTGTCGTTGCGGGTGCCGACCGGCGCCCGCGCGACCCGGTCGGCCTCGGCGAGGAGCGCGGCCTGGGCATAGCGCACGGGGTGCGTGACCGCCGGGCGATGACTCGGCGGCGGGGTCGGACCCTCGAGCAGGGAGCGCAGGACCTCGGGTCCCTCGGGCAGCACTCCGCCGGGGCGGAGCACCCACCGATAGTCGCCGCCGGAGGCGTGGCGGGACGGCGGGGCCACCACATAGCCCCCGACGCCACGCCAGTCGAGGCCAGGCAGCAGGCCCACGCGATTGCCGAAGCCCAGTGGCCGGAACCAGAAATGCCAACCGCCACCGCCTGTGCGGACGCGCGGACCGGCCGGCGGCTCGCCGCTGAGCAGGTGACAGAGCCCATGCCAGCCCTCGGCGGAGTCGACATCGGCGACATCCATCACGACACCAGTGCGCAGGCCGACACTCGCCTCGGGCCAGCGGGTCCACCACATGTCGATCCGACGCGGGTCGGTGCTCGCGTCGGTCAGGCCGTGTCGCAGGTGGGGATGCTTGCCGGGGTGCTCGCACGAGACTCCTTTGTCGCAGGAACAGCCGCCGCGCGGGCCAGGCGCATGCACCGGCAGGACGGGGATCCCATGCCGGGCGTAGGCCAACGCGGCTGTCAGTGACATTAGAACAAGCGTACGACAATTTTGGGCGCTGGCTTCGGCGCTGCATCGAGGGATCTTGCGGG
>DASRYP010000368.1:0-2144 GCA_035687165.1 Actinoplanes sp.
ACCGGGCCGTCCATGACCGGGTCGGAGTAGGGCAGCTCGACCTCGATCACGTCGCAGCCGGCCTCGTGCATGGCGATCATCGAGGCGATGCTGTCGTCGACCGTCGGGAACCCGGCCGGCATGCAGCCCACCAACACCGCGCGGTCCTCGGCCCGGGCTTTGTGGAAGACCTCGGTGATGCTCAAGCTGAGTCGCCTTTCCGTGCGATCGCTCCGGTGCGGGCGATCATGTGTTCTCCCCCGGAACGACGGCCTCGACCGGGTCGAGGATCCCGAAGTAGGCACCCGCGGTGTGGACGTCCTTGTCGCCGCGACCGGACAGGTTCACCACGATCGTCGGGGTGCGGCCCAGCTCGGCGCGGAGCTCCGGCACGATCCGGGCGGCGCCGGCCAGCGCGTGCGCGCTCTCGATCGCCGGGATGATCCCCTCGGTGCGGCAGAGCAGGTGGAACGCGGCCATCGCCTCGTCGTCAGTGACCGGCTCGTAGGTGGCCCGGCCGGTGTCGTGCAGCCAGGCGTGCTCGGGCCCGACCCCCGGGTAGTCGAGGCCGGCCGAGATCGAGTGGGACTCGACGGTCTGACCGTCCTCGTCCTGCAACACGTATGTCCGGGCGCCGTGCAGCACCCCGGACGATCCGCCGGTGATCGACGCCGCGTGCCGGTCGGTGGCGATGCCGTCGCCGCCCGCCTCGAAGCCGTAGAGCTGCACCGACTCGTCGGGCACGAAGGCGTGGAAGATGCCGATCGCGTTGGACCCGCCGCCCACGCAGGCCGCCACCGCGTCGGGTAGCCGGCCGAGCTGAGTCAGGCACTGCTCGCGAGCCTCGTAGCCGATGCCGCTCACGAAGTCGCGCACGATCTCGGGGAACGGATGCGGCCCGGCGGCCGTGCCGAGTAGGTAGTGCGTGGTGTCGACACTCGCCACCCAGTCCCGCAGCGCCTCGTTCAACGCGTCCTTGAGCGTGCGCGAACCGTTGGTGACCGGCACCACCGTGGCGCCGAGCATGCGCATGCGGGCCACGTTCAGCGCTTGCCGCTCGGTGTCGGTCTCGCCCATGTAGACGACGCACTCGAGATCGAGCAACGCCGCCGCGGTCGCGCTGGCCACGCCGTGCTGGCCGGCCCCGGTCTCGGCGATCACCCGGGGCTTGCCCATCCGCTTGGCCAGCAGGGCCTGCCCCAGCACGTTGCGCACCTTGTGGGCGCCGGTGTGGTTCAGGTCCTCCCGCTTGAGCAGGATCTCGGCCCCGACCGCCGCGGAGAGCCGCCGCGCCGGATAGAGCAGCGAGGGCACGCCCGCGTAATTCACCAGCAGATCGGTGAACTCGGCCTGGAACTCCGGGTCGACCTTGGCCGAGCGGTAGGCCGCGTCCAACTCGTCCAGGGCCCGGACGAGAGCCTCGGGCACGAACCGGCCGCCGTAACGCCCGAAGTGCCCGGCCAGGTCGGGCAGGACCGGGGCACTCATCGGACCGGCCTCGGCGTCGCGGGATGGTTGCCCGCGTTGACGAGCTCGGCCACGGCGTCCCGCGGCGACTTCTGCGTCACCAGACCCTCACCGACCAGGACGGCGTCGGCGCCCGCCGACGCGTACCGGATCAGATCGTGCGGTCCGCGCACGCCCGACTCGGCGATCTTGACGACGTTGTTCGGAAGGCCGGGCGCGATGCGCTCGAACACCGACCGGTCGACCTCGAGAGTGCGCAGGTCACGAGCGTTGACCCCGATGACCTTGGCCTCGGCCTCGAGAGCGCGGTCGGCCTCCTCCTCGTTGTGCACCTCGACAAGCGCGGTCATGCCGAGCGACTCGATACGCTCGAGCAGGCCCACGAGCACGTTCTGCTCGAGCGCCGCGACGATCAGCAGCACCATGTCGGCGCCGTGTGCACGAGCCTCGTGCACCTGGTAGCTGGAGACCACGAAATCCTTGCGAAGCACCGGCACCTGCACGGAGGCACGGACCGCCCGCAGGTCGTCGAGCGACCCGCCGAACCAGCGGCCCTCAGTGAGCACGCTGATGCACCGGGCGCCACCGGCCGCGTACTCCCCGGCCAGCTCGGCCGGATCGGGGATGTCGGCCAGCGCGCCTTTCGACGGCGACGACCGCTTGACCTCCGCGATCACCGCCACGCCGGGCTTGCGCAG
>DASRYP010000369.1:0-4841 GCA_035687165.1 Actinoplanes sp.
AATCGGACACCCCGGCACTATGCCACACCAACCACACCACGTTGATCAAGGGCCACAACCCCGACCCCCGGACGAACTCAGCCGCAGGTCAAACACACACCACGAGCCCGTACAACCCACGATCCCGAGCTAAATACGTACGACCAGATCACCCTCGAAGGGCAGATCGTCGCGCCCAGTGACAAAGGAATCAGCGACTTGCGCCAAAACACGACCCAGAAAAACGCCACAATATCGGCGGCTCGAACCCGGTTGCGAGCCGCCAACCCGCGGGCGAATAACCGCCGCGTCACGCGAAGAAAAACCTTACAAGAAATGCGGCGAACATCCCCGTAGGGGTTTGCGTGTCCGGAACGAGAGACATTCACACGGTGATCGCGACTATGGAAGTGGCGTGCGGGTGACTTGTCGGTACGGCGGCGGCGCCGACCTCCGCAGCCGGTCGGCGGCCGCACCCTCCGCACCCCAGGGGCGCATCAGCGCACCGCGGTGTCCTCCCCGGCGGTCAACCACTCGTTCGCGGTGGGCGGGGAGGCGGCCGGAAGGCCGACCTGAAGCAGCGCGCCACCGCGTGCGGAGCGGGCGACGCCGGCCCGGCCGCCGTGGGCGTCGACGACCCGCTGCACGATCGACAGTCCGAGACCAGATCCCGGCAACGCCCGGGCGCTGTCGGCACGGTAGAACCGGTCGAACACCCGCAGTACGTCGGCGGCGTCGATACCCGGGCCGGCGTCGTCGACCTCGAGCACCGCCCACGCGCCCTCGGCGAAGAGCCGGACCTGGACCGGCTGGTCCGCGGGGGACCACTTGCCGGCGTTGTCGACGAGGTTGAGCACAGCCCGCTGCAGCGCGGCGGGCCGCCCACTCACCCACACGGAGCTCACGTCGAGCGTGACCTCGATGTCGGGCATGCGCGAACGCGCCCGGGTCGCGGCGGCCACCACCACGTCGGCGAGGTCGATCAGCTCGGTGTTCTCGTCGCTGACATCGCCGCGGGCCACCTCGGTCAACTCGGCGGCGAGGGTGCTCAGCTCGGCCAGCTGGGCGCCGAGATCGTGGAGCAGCCGGGTACGGCTCTCCGCCGGCAGCGCGCTTTCCAGGGTGCCGCGCCGATCGAGCCGGATCAGCAGCTCGACGTTGAGGCGCAGGCTGGTGAGCGGGGTCTTGAGCTCGTGCGCGGCGTCCTCGGCAAGCAGCCGCTGGGCCTGCCGAGAGTCCCGCAGCGCGGCGAGCATGTTGTTGATCGACTGGGTCAGCCGCCGGATCTCCCCGCCGCCCTCGTCCGGGATGTCGGCGTCGAGATCCCCGGTCTGCGCGACATGTACCGCGGCGGCGGTCAGCCGGTCGATCGGTGCCAGCCCGGTCCGGGCCACGGCCCGCCCGACCAGGGCGCCACCGGCCACGCAGAACAGCCCGATCAACAGCATGCCGAACCCGAACTCGTTGATCGGGCTGTCGTCGGCAAGGTCGGCCACCTGAACCGCGCCGTCGCCCACCCGCAGCGTGTAGACGCGGTAGCCGTCGTCCCAGTCGGGCGACTCCAGCAGGTCGGTAGCCGCGCCTTGCGCCACGCGCCGGGCGTCCTCGCTGACCGGGGGCAGCGCCGGCTGGCCGACCGGCGTCCGGGTCGAACCGTCGGGCAGGATGACCCGCACCAGCCTGCCGGATCCCGGGTACGGCGGCAGCGGGACCTGCGCCAGACCGGCGCGCTCCGCGTTGGCTGCCAGGACGCGGGAGTCGGCGTGCAGTTGATCCGCGGCGGTGGCCCGTAACTTGCGGTCCATCAGCTCGCTGGCCACCTGGAAGGACACGAACACGCTGACCGCGATGGCGGTCGCCGCGATCACCGTCATCCTGGTCCGCAAGGACTGCCGGCGCCACCACCGGATCCACCGACGCGGCCCCCGGCCCCCGGACCTGGTCACGGAGGAGTCTCCCGCAACGAGTATCCCAGTCCGCGCAGCGTGTAGATCAATCGGGGCTCACCCTCGGCCTCCATCTTGCGGCGCAGATAGCTCACGTACACCTGGAGGTTGTTGGCGGTGGTGCTCATGTCGAAACCCCAGATCGCCTCGAACAGCGCGTCGCGGCTCAGCACCCGGGTCGCGTTGCGCACCAGGACCTCCAGGAGGGAGAACTCGGTCCGGGTCAGGCGTAGCGGCCGCCCGCCACGCCATGCCTCGAACCGGTCGGGATCGAGCCGCACGTCGGCGAACGACAGGACCGGCGACTCCCCGCCGGCCGGCGCGCGCCGGCGCAGCAGGGCCCGCACCCGGGCCAGCAACTCCTCGGTGGCGAACGGCTTGGGCAGATAGTCGTCCGCGCCCGCGTCCAGCCCCGCGACCCGGTCGGAGACCTGATCCCGGGCGGTCAGCATCAACACCGGCAGATCCCGGCCCGCCGCCCGCAACCGCCGGCAGGTCTCCAACCCGCCGAGACGGGGCATCATCACGTCCAGGATCAGCAGATCCAGCGTGTCACCGCCGGCCCCGGCGACCCCGTCGAGTACGGCGAGACCGTTGGCGGCGGTGCTGGTGTCATACCCTTCGACCTGGAGCACCCGCTCCAGCGACTCACGGATGGCCGCTTCATCATCCGCGATCATGATCCGCACGCCGGCCCCCCTCTAACCGATCCCTTCGACGCTCATCCTCTCTGATCAACCTGAGGTCAGTATTAAAGACGCTGCCGCTTTGTCGTGCTCACGAGCTGATCGCCGGTTTGCCCGGTCGGGCCTGTCGCGGATTTCGGCCGGCCCAGGTGTTCACGGGCCACGCGAGGATTGGTGGGCGCGGGTCTCTCTGGCGGCCCGGCCGTGGGCACTGGCTGCTCGCCCGACGCGGTATAAGTACTGGCGCGCTGGCCTACTACGTCTGTTACGGACTGAGGAAGACCCGCGCCGGGCACGGGAGAAGACGCGGGACGGGCTGGCTACCCGTCCCGGATCTCGTCCGTGCCGGCGCGTTCATCGTTGCAGTACGGGCTCCTGGTCGTCGGCGAGCGAGTGCCGCCCTGTCGGCGGTGTCTCCGCCACTGGCCGGGACAGCCGGCTGGGCCACCAGGTCCGGCGGCCGATCAGCAGGGTGAGGGCGGGCACCAGGACCGACCGCACCAGCAGGGCGTCGAGCAGCACACCGAAGGCGACCAGGAATCCGAGCTCGACCAGCATCACCAGCGGAAGTGAGACGAGGACCGCGAACGTGGCCGCCAGGACCAGGCCGGCCGAGGTGATGACGCCGCCGGTGACGGAGAGTGCCTTGAGGATGCCGTCTCTGGTGCCAAGGCGCACGGTCTCTTCCCGGGCCCGGTGGGTCAGGAAGATGTTGTAGTCGACGCCGAGCGCCACCAGGAACATGAAGGCCAGCAGAGGCACCGAGTAGTCGATGCCCTTGAACCCGAGGATCGTGTCGAAGATGAACACGCTGCCGCCGAAGGCTGCGGCGAAGGAGACGATCACGGTGGCCATCAGCATCAGCGGGGCCACGATTGCGCGCAGCAGCAGCCCGAGGATGATCAGGACGACGGCGAGTACCAGCGGGATCACCACCTTCTGATCGCGCCTGGTGGTCACGTCAGTGTCGAGGTGCTCTGCGCTCGGGCCGCCAACGATCGCTTCCGCCCCGTCCACCGTGTGCACGGCGGTGCGCACCCGCCTGATCGTGTCGTACTCCGCGGTGGTGTCCGGCGCGTCCTTCGGGAACACGGAGATGTCGACCCAGGCCCCCTTGGTCTCACCCGTTTCGACCTGTGCCACGCCGGGGGTGTGCTTGACGACGTCGAGAACCTGCTTCTGGTACGCCGCCCGCGTGAAGACCGTCATCGGCTGGCCCCCGAGTTCCGGGAAGTGCTCGCGCAGAACGGTGAAACCGGTGACCGATTCCGGCGTGGACAGGAACTGGTCCTGCTCCCGCAGGATGCTGGTGTTGCCCGTCAGCCCGACGGTGAGCACGCCGAGGACTCCCAGCGAAGCGAGCGTCGCCACCCACCGACGGCGGCTGATGGCGGCGCCGAGGCGTCCCCACAGCCCTGGCTTCTGCTGCATGGCCGTGCCGAACCGTGGGATGGCTGGCCAGAAGATCCGCCGGCCGAGCACCACGAGCACCGCCGGGAACAGGGTCAGCATGGCCACCAGGGCGCACAGGATGCCGGCCGCACCGATCGGGCCCAGCCCGCGGGTTTCGTTCAGGTCCGCGGCGAGCAGGCAGAGCAGGCCGGCGATGACAGTGGCCGCAGATGCGACGATGGCCGGCGCCGCGCCGCGTAGTGCGTGGAGCATCGCGACTCGGACGTTTTCGTGCTGGTGCAGTGCCTCCCGATATCGGGCGATGAGCAACAGCGCGTAGTCCGTGCCGACGCCGAACACCAGGATCGTCAGCAGCGCCGAGTTCTGGTCGTTGACCACGATGCCGAAGCCCTTGACGAGCAGGTAGACGGTCGCCATCGCGGTCAGCGCGGCCACACCCACCGCCACCAGCGGGATGAACCACAACACCGGGCTGCGGTAGGTGAGGATGAGCAGGAGCGTGACGACGATGACGGTGGTAAGGAAGACCTGCACGTCGATGCCGTCGAAGACAGCGTCCATATCGGCGTCGATCCCGGCCGGGCCGGTCACGTCGAGTTCCAGGCCGGCGGGGCGGTCCTTCGCGGCGTCACGCAACGGGCCGACGATGGCCTCCGGTCCGCCGTAGGCCGTGCTCACGTCGAGGGTGAACATCATCGCCTTGCCGTCGGTGGAGAGTCTCGTCGATGGGCCCTCGTCGTCCTCTCCGGCCGCCGCCTTCGGCGGGTAGCGCTTGGTAAGGGTGTTGTAGTGGCGCTCGACCGTCGCGCGGTCGGCG
>DASRYP010000370.1:0-4727 GCA_035687165.1 Actinoplanes sp.
GCGCTGCCGTGCGTGCCGTCGACCTGGAACTCGATCAGTTCGTCGCGGTTCACCCGGACGGCCCAGGAGCTGTTGATCTGCGCGAGCACGCCGCCGTCGAGCTCGAACAGGCCGTAGACGGCGTCGTCGGCGGTCGCCGCGTAGGGCTCGCCGGACTCGTCCCAGCGCCGGTCGACGTGGGTGACCGAGCGGGCGGTCACCGACCGTACCGGGCCGAAGATCTGCTCGAGGACGTAGTGCCAGTGCGGGAACATGTCGAGCGTGATGCCGCCGCCGTCGGCCGACCGGTAGTTCCACGACGGGCGCTGCGCGGCCTGCCAGTCCCCCTCGAAAACCCAGTAGCCGAACTCCCCGCGTACGGACAGGACGCGCCCGAAGAAGCCACCGCGCACCAGCCGGTGCAGCTTCTGCAGTCCGGGCAGGAACAGTTTGTCCTGCACCACGCCGTGCTTGATCCCGGCGGCGTCGGCCTCGCGGGCCAGGTCGACGGCCTCGGTGAGGCTCTCGGCGACCGGCTTCTCGGTGTAGATGTGCTTACCCGCGTCGATCGCGGCGCGCAGGGCCTTGACCCGGGCCGAGGTGACCTGGGCGTCGAAGTAGACCTGCACGTCGGGCCGGGCCAGCGCGGCGTCGAGGTCGGTGGTCCAGTCCTCGAGACCGTGGCGCTCGGCGACGGCGCGCAGCTTGGTCTCGCCGCGGCCGACCAGCACCGGCTCGGGCCAGAGCAGGGTGCCGTCGCGCAACGGCAGACCACCGTCCTCGCGGATGGCCAGGATCGAACGGATCAGGTGCTGGCGCAGCCCCATCCGGCCGGTGACGCCGTTGAGGACGATGCCGAGGGGGGAACGGTACATGCTGGTGCCTCCGGCTCTGCCGCTTCTGGAAAAGCCTTAGGTAAGCGCTTTCCTGATACCGTACGGGCGTGCCGCCGAGCGAGCAAGAGCGGCAGCGGTATCCTCCGGTCGGCGGAGGAACGGAACCGGGGGTGGGCGTGGCAACCTTGGCGGACGTGGCACGCCGCGCCGGGGTGTCCACCGCGACGGCATCGCGGATCATCAATGGCAGCTCGAAGCCGGTGGCCGAGGAACTGCGGGCCCGCGTGCTGGCGGCCGTGGCCGAGCTGCGCTACGTGCCGAACGCGCACGCCCAGATGCTGGCCCGCAACAACCGCAACGCGGTCGGGGTCCTGGTGCACGACGTCTCCGACCCCTACTTCGCCGAGATCACCCGGGGCCTGCAACGCGTCGCCACGGCCCACGGCCGCCTCGTCATCATCTGCAACACGTTCCGCGAACCGGCCCGCGAGCTCGAATACATCGACCTGCTCCACGCCCACCAGGTCGCGGCGATCGTGCTGGCCGGCTCCGGCTACCTGTCGTCGGACGCCGAGGCCGAACTGCACGACCGCATGCTGTCCTTCGAGGCGACCGGCGGCCGGATAGCCGTGATCGGCCGGCACGCCCACAGCTCCGACGCCGTGCTGCCCGACAACGAGGAGGGCGGCTACCTGGCCGGCTCACACCTCTTCGAGCTGGGCCACGTCGCCGTCGGCGTGATCGCCGGCCCCGCCGCCCTGACCACCACAGCCGACCGCCTGGCCGGCCTGCGACGAGCCGCCGACGCCCACGGCCGCACGCTCCGGGTGGTCCACTCCGACTTCACCCGAGACGGCGGCGCCGCCGCGGCCGCCGGCCTGCTGGCCGTGGACCCGACGCTGACCGCCGTGGCCGCCCTCAACGACTCGATGGCCGTGGGCGCGCTGGCCGCGATGCGCGACGTGAACCGCCTGCTGAGCGTGGTCGGCTTCGACGACATGCCGATCGCCCGCGACGTGACCCCCGCCCTGACGTCGGTACGCCTGCCCCTCACCGAACTCGGTGAGCGAGCGATGGAGCTGGCCCTGAACCCGCCCGCTCCCGACACTCCCCCGCGCGCCGAACACATCCCCGCCAAGCTGATCCGCCGCGACAGCACCTGGCCCGCCTCCCGCCCCCACTGACCCACCTCCCGGCTCCGACCCGCGTCGACCTTCCGGATGGGGCGGTGTGATCCCCGGGTCAGGACTTGGTGTTGACCTTCGGCGAGGGAGGCTGACGCTGCGCTCCGGGTCCGGGGTGGGTGGGGCGTTGGTGACGGGTGGGGCGGCGTTGACCCCTGGGCCGCACCGGAAAATGATCGTTCGCCTCTCGGGCAGGGGCGTGACCAGGCAGTCTGAGGCCATGCAGATCGGCGTGATCGGGGCAGGGCAGCACGGCGCTACGCTCGCCGAGTGGTGCGCGGAGAGTGGCCACGACGTGGCGGTCGCGTCGCGGCATCCGGAGCGGCTCGGGGACGTGGTCGACCACCTCGGTGGGCACGGTACGGCGCTTTCGGTGTCCGAGGCGGTAGATTTCGCCGAGGTAGTGCTGTTCGCGCCGAACTGGGAGTCCGCGCCGGAGGCTATCGAGATGGCGGGGTCGACGCTCCACGGCAAGATCATCGTTGATGCGACGAATCCGACGGGGCCACTGGCCGGGAACGCGCCGAGCGGGTTCGAGGCGCTGATGCGGATGGCGCCGCACGCGCACTGGGCCAAGGCGCTGAACTCGCTGCCCACCAATGTGTTGCAGCGGCGGCGCGGGCACGATCCGCTGCTGGCCGAGTTCGTCTGCACCGACCTCAGCGACGCGCGCCGGGCCGCCTCCACTCTCATCCGCGACATGGGGTTCGCGCCGTTCTACGCCGGTGGGGTCGAGACCGCTTGGCTCACCGAGCCCGGCGGCCCGCTGCAACAGACCGAGGTCGACGTCTTCCACGCCAAGGACGCCCTGGCCGAGGCGCTGATGACGTCGACGCACGGCGATCTTCGCCCGCAGCGCTGACCTGACTCAGACGTCGACCGTCACGAACTGCTTTCCGGCGGTGTTCACGACGCGGACCGCCTGGACCTGCGACGGGTCGAGCAGGGCGCTGCCGTTCAACGTCGTCCCGCCTGATTCGCCGGACGGTGACACAAGCCAGCTCCCGGCCACCGCCTTCGAGCCGTCCTGGCCGACGACCTCGAGCACGCACTTCTCCCCCGCGGGGATGCCGCCGACGGTGGCCGTCACCCGCACCCAGCCCGACGCGGGAGTCACCGCCACGTCCATCCGCGCGCCGGTCGACGCGTCCGTGGCCGACCCGACCCGCGCCCCGGCCGGCACCGAGAGCGTCGCCGTGGGCTGGGCGACCGGCTCCGACGGCGTCGCTGTGCCGCGGCCCACAAGCACCCCGCCGCCGATCGCGACCGCGACCGCCGCCGCGGCGATGGCGGTGACCGCGACCAGACGTTTGTGCCGGCGGCCGGACGACTCACGGCGCACCTGGTTCAGGGTGCGTTGCAGGAGCAGGTCGGCGTCCTCGGGCGGGCCGTCGAGCAGCATCTCTTCGGGGACCTCGCCGAGCTGGTCGGACCACTGGCGCAGCGAGTCCCGCTCGGCGCGGCACTCGGCGCAGCCCGTCAGGTGCTCCTCGGCCTGGGCCTTCTCCTGCTCGGAGAGCATTTCCAGCAGGTAGCCCGCCATGTCGACGTGACCGTTGAGAGGCGTGCTCATGATGCCAACCGTTCCGTGCCGGCCTCGCGCAAGGCCCGCAGCGCGTAGAAGGACCGGGACTTGACTGTGCCCGGCGGAATGCCGAGCGCTTCAGCGGCCTCGGCCACCGTGTTGCCTTTCAGGTAGACCTGCTCGAGCACTTCACGATGTTCGTGGGAGAGGCGGCTGAGCGCGTCGACCACGACCATCGAGGTGACGACGCGGTCGGTCTGGTCCTGCTCCACCGCGGCGTCGGGCGGGCTCTCGGCCACCTCGGGCGGACGCCTGTTCCGGGCGCGGATCTGGTCCAGCACGATGTTGCGGCAGACCGTGAGCAGCCACCCTCGTACGGAGCCTTTGCCGTTGTTGAGGCTGTCGGGGTGCCGCCAGGCACGGACCAGCGCCTCCTGGACCACGTCCTCGGCGGCGGCGCGGTCCCGGGTCAGCTGCGTGGCGTACGCGAGCATGGCCCGTCCATGTTCCTGGAACAACGATCTGACCAGGGCCTCATCGGCCACCTCCCGGTGCGGTCTCTGTCTGCTCGACGGCATCCGTTTCTCTCCCCGCGGCACTTGCGGCACCACCTCGTGCGGTCCGCGCTCGGCTGGCAGCGCGAAGACGACATCGATGAAGGTACTGTGCCGCGGCTACCAGCAGTACGTGCCTCGTCGCGTACCCGGATCAAGATTTTCCCAAAGTGGCACATCGAGGTGAACCGCTGCGGGGGGTGGGACGTGTGGAGGCCATCCCCAATGGACGGGCAGCACCGAGAGGCAGGAGACGGCCATGAGGAAAACCTACGTCGCGGCGTGCATGCTGGCGGGGCTGGTGAGCCTGACGGCTTGCGGCAATCAGGTGACACCGAGCGATGAGGCGACCGAGCCGGTACCGGTGGCAGTGCAGGAGTCGGCAGCGCCGGTCAACCCGCAGGGCCCCGGTGAGCTGCCCGATCTCGCCGGGGCGGGCGCCCAGGTGGACCCGCCGACGACCACGGCCCCGGCCCCTGACGTGAACGAGCCCGAGGTCGACGAGGAGAAGCAGGCCGCGCCGGCGGCGTCACCGACGGTGGCGAAGACGCAGGAGTGGGTGAAGATCTTCAGCGGGCCGTCGCCGAAGGACATCACCCCGCCGAAGTCCCGGACCAGCGGCAGCAAGACCGTCGAGCTGAACGCCACC
>DASRYP010000371.1:0-12785 GCA_035687165.1 Actinoplanes sp.
ACGTGGTGATCACCATGCTGCCCACCGCCGAGGTGGTGAACGAGGTGATGTTCGGCCAGGAGGCCGCCGTGGTGTTCCGGCCCGAGGGCGCGGTCTGGGCCCAGATGGGCACGATCGGCATCGAGGCGACCGCCGACCTGGCCCGACGCGTGCCGCCGAACGTGCTCTTCGTCGACGCCCCGGTCTCCGGCAGCAGCGGCCCCGCGCGGGCCGGTGAGCTGCTCGTCCTGGCCTCGGGCCCGGAGGAGGCGAAGCGGATCGTGGCGCCGGCGTTCGACGCGATCGGCCGGCGCACCCTCTGGCTCGGGCCGGCGGGCCGGGGCAGCGCCATGAAGCTGGCCGTCAACGCCTACATGTCCGTGCTGATCGAGGGCGTGGCCGAGGCGCTGCGGCTCGCGGCCGAGCTGGGCCTCGACCCGGCCGACCTGGACCAGGCGATCGAAGGCGGCCCGCTGGACGCGCCGCTGGCCGACGCCAAGCTGCACAAGATGGAGAACGGCGACTACGCCGCCGAGTTCCCGCTCGAGTGGGCGCTCAAGGACGTCAATCTGGCCGTCGCGGCGGCCGGCGCCGACCGCCTGCCCCTGCTGGACGCGCTGTCCCGGCAGTGGGGTGCGGCGGTCGACGCGGGCCTCGGTCGCGAGGACGTGAGCGCGGCCCGGCTGGCGCTCGGCTAGTCGGCGCTGGAGCGGGCCCAGAGGTTGATGCCCGAGTCGGTGGCGTACTTGTCGATCTCGGCCAGTTCCTCCGCCGTGAACGCGAGGTTCCCGATCGCGGCCACGTTGTTCTCGAGTTGCTGCACGCTGCTGGCCCCGAGCACCACCGAGGTCATCCGCGGGTCCCGCAGCGCCCAGGCGATCGACATCTGCGCGAGGGACTGGCCGCGTCGCCGCGCGATCTCGTTCAGGGCCCGGATCTTGGCGAGGTTGTCGTCGTTGAGCCAGTCCGGGGTCAGGGACTTGTCCTCGGTGGCGCGCGAGCCCTCCGGCACACCGTCGAGGTAGCGGTCGGTGAGCATGCCCTGGGCCAGCGGCGAGAACGCGATGCAGCCCGCGCCCACCCGCTCCAGTTCGTCGAGCAGGCCACCCTCGACCCAGCGGTTGAGCATCGAGTACGACGGCTGCGAGATCAGCAGCGGTGTGCCGAGGGCCTGCAGGATGGCCGCTGCCTCGGCCGTCTTCTCCGGCGAGTAGGACGAGATCCCGGCGTACAGGGCCTTGCCCGACCGGACGGCTGCGTCGAGCGCGCCCATCGTCTCCTCGAGCGGCGTCTCGGGGTCGTGCCGGTGCGAGTAGAAGATGTCGACGTAGTCGAGGCCCATCCGCTTCAGCGACTGGTCGAGTGAGGCGGTCAGGTATTTCCGTGAGCCCCAGTCGCCGTACGGGCCGGGCCACATGTCGTACCCGGCCTTGCTCGAAATGATCATCTCGTCGCGATAGGGAGCGAAGTCGGAGGCGAGCAGGCGCCCGAAGTTGGCCTCGGCCGACCCGTACGGCGGACCGTAGTTGTTGGCC
Organism: Actinoplanes sp.; assembly: GCA_035687165.1. Taxonomy (GTDB): domain Bacteria; phylum Actinomycetota; class Actinomycetes; order Mycobacteriales; family Micromonosporaceae; genus Actinoplanes. Next base: position 1,515 of record DASRYP010000371.1, read on the forward strand.
AGGTCGAAGTGGGTGATGCCCAGATCGAAGGCGCGGCGCAGGATGGCGCGCTGGGTCTCGAGCGGCCGGTCGTCGCCGAAGTTGTGCCAGAGGCCGAGCGACACGACCGGAAGCTTGAGACCGGAACGCCCGGTGCGCCGGTATTCCATGGATGAGTAACGGTCCGCATCGGCGGTGTAGCTGTCAGGCACGGCGATCCCTCGAAAGAGCGGGTGAACAGGACTTACTCAGCCTCGTACGAGATCCCACCGCTGTCCAATCCGCTGGACATAGGGGTCGGCAATGAGATGTTCGGTCACATTCATCCGCCAATTCGGCCGAGCGCCTTTACGTAGTCATACGACTGCGTCAGGTAGCGCATGCGCGACGGATTCGAGGGGAACCCAGGACCGTCCGATGGGGAATGTCGCGGCGGTGCGCCTGGCGGCAGTTTCCGGCCAAAGCACATCGATAGAAGTCGTCGCGGCGCTACGGTGATCAGATGACGACGACGCCACCGTTCCGGGCCGACCACGTCGGCAGCCTGCTGCGCCCCGCGAGTCTGCTCGAAAAACGCTCCACCCCCGGGATCGACCCGGACGAGTTGCGCGCCGCCGAGGACGAGGCGATCCGCGACGTCGTCCGCCTGCAGCGCGACGTCGGCCTGCGCTCGGCCACGGACGGCGAGTTCCGCCGCACGTCCTGGCACATGGACTTCATCTACCGCCTGGGCGGCATCCACCCGACCGACGAGAAGATCCAGGTCCACTTCCGCAACGCGGACGGCGAGATCGACTTCGAGTCGGCCGCGCTCGCCATCGACGCCCCGATCACGCTGGAAGAGACCATCTTCGGCGACGACTTCAGCTTCCTGCGCGATACCGTCGACCCGGAGGTCACGGCCAAACTGACGATCCCGTCGCCCAGCATGGTCCACTACCGGGGCGGCCCGGCCGCGATCAACCCGGCGGTCTATCCCGACGAGGAACAATTCTGGAAAGACCTCAGCGCGGCGTACGCCGAACAGGTGCGCCGGGTTGCCGAGCTGGGCTGCCGCTACCTGCAGCTGGACGACACCAGCTTCGCCTACCTGAACGACCCGGAACAGCGCCGCATCCTGACCGCCCGCGGCGACGACGCCGAGCACCAGCACCTGCGCTACATCCGCCAGGTCAACGCGGCGATCGCCGACCGGCCGGCCGGGCTGGCCGTGACCACCCACATGTGCCGGGGCAACTTCCGCTCGTCGTGGACGGCCGAGGGCGGCTACGACTTCGTGGCCGAGGCGCTCTTCGGGGAACTGGCCGTCGACGGCTTCTTCCTGGAATACGACGACAACCGCTCGGGCGACTTCGCCCCACTGCGCTTCGTGCCACCGGGCAAGACCGTGGTGCTGGGCCTGGTGACCACGAAGCGCGGGGCGTTGGAGAAGAAGGACGACCTGAAACGCCGCATCGACGAGGCCGCCCGATACGTGCCGCTCGACCAGCTCAGCCTTTCCCCGCAGTGCGGCTTCTCCTCGACGGTCGAGGGAAACGCCCTCACGCGGGACGAGCAGAGGGCCAAGCTCGCCCTCATCGTGGAGACCGCCGAGGAGGTGTGGGGCTGAAGTCCGCTACTTGACGGCGCCGGCGGTGAGGCCCGCCTGGATCTGCCGCTGGAAGATGGCATACACGATGATCATGGGCAGGATCGTGAGGACCAGGGCGGCGAAGAGCGTCGACCACTCGGCCTGGTAGCCGGCCGAGACGCTGATCTGGGCGATGCCCTGGGTGAGCAGCAGCTTCTGGTCGGCGCCGGGGCCGCTCATGATGACCACCGGCAGCAGGTACTGGTTCCACTGGCCGACGATGTTGAAGATCGTGATGCTGACCAGGCCGGAGCGGGCCATCGGCATCATGATCTGGAAGAACTTGCGCGTGTGGGAGGCGCCGTCGACGGTCGCGGCCTCCTCGATCTCGTACGGCAGCGACTTGAAGAACGCGGCCAGGAAGAAGACCGTGAACGGCAGCGAGTAGGCGATGTAGACCAGGATCAGGCCGGTGAACGAGCCGAGCAGGCCCATGCCCTTGAGGATGTAGAACAGCGGCGCCAATGCCATGAAGGTCGGGAACGCCAGGCCCGAGACGAACAGGTAATAGATCGCCCGGTTGCCGAAGAACTTGTAGCGGGCCAGCACGTATGCGGCCATCGAGCCGAACAGCATGGTCCCGGCGGTGCTGATCACCACCACGATGACGCTGTTGAGGAAATAACGCCCGATGTGCGCGTCGCTCCAGGCGTCGACGTAGGTGCTCAGCGAGAACTGCGCGGGCAGCGCGAACGGCTTGCCCAGGAAGATCTCGGTGTTGCTCTTGAACGACGCGAACAGGACCCAGAGCAGCGGGCCCGCCGTGACCAGGGCCCACGCGATCAGGGCGACGTGCGCCAGTCCGCTGAACGCCTTCAGTTCGCGTTTGGTGTCCGGCTTGCGGCCCGCGCTCTTGGCCGGAGCGCCCGCGGTGGGGATCGCTTCGGTGCCGGGGGTGCTGGTGATGTTGGTCATCGCCTCGCCTCTCGTAGATCAGGCTTCGACGGACTCGCGCCGAGTGACCCGCAGGGTCAGCGCGGCGAAGGTCAGGGTCAGGAAGAAGAGCACCACGCCCAGCGCGGAGGCGTAGCCGGCCTGCGAGAACTCGAAGGCGTTGCGATAGATCATGAGGCTGAGCACCGAGGTCGCGCCGTCGGGGCCGCCGCGGTCCACGGTCATGATGTTGACCAGGGCGAAGCAGTCGAAGGCGGCGATGCCGAGGTAGACCCAGGCCACCTGGATCGTGTTCCAGAGCAGCGGGATGGTGATCTTGAAGAACAGGGTGCTCCGGGTGGCGCCGTCGAGCGCGGCCGCCTCGTACACCTCTGGGGAGATGTTGCCCATGCCGGCCGAGAAAAGTACGACGTAGAAGCCGACCGCCTGCCAGATCAGCACGAACAGGAGGCAGGTCATGGCCCAGCGTTCGTCGGCCAGGAACAGCCACGGCGTCCAGGAGTCGGGGAGCAAGCCGTTGATCATGCCGCTCTTGTCCGGGCCGAATACCCGACCGAAGATCACCGCGACGATCGCCAGGGCGAGCAACTGCGGGAAGAAGAAGATGATCCGGTAGAACTTCGAGCCCCAGACACCCCGCGTCACGCCGCCCCGGTGCCCGCCGCCCACGTTCAGCAGGAAGGCGAAGACCAGCGCCAGGATGATCGTGACGATCGGCAGCAGGACCAGGACGTACGCGTTGTGCCCGAGCGATCTCCAGAACAGCTCGTCGTGCCACAACTTCGTGAAGTTGTCGAAGCCGACGAAGTGCGTCAGGGGCCCGAGGCCCGACCACTCGTACACCGATAGGTAGAAGGCCTGGATGTAGGCCCAGACCACGAAGACCGCGTAGAGCGCCACCGGCACGACAAGGAAGCCGATGATGAAGGGATACTTGCCGTGCCGCATGGCGCCTACCGTCCTACCTTGTTGCTGGCTAGCTTCGTTTTTCCGGTTGCCCAGTCGATTTGATCAACTGCGCGTGAACTTGGAGATGGCCGAGTCCTTGGCCACCGCCTGGGAAGCCTTCTCCATCCGCTCGCAGAACTTCGCGGCGTCGTAGTCCTTGAACATCAGGTCGTTGGCGGCCGCACGCGACGCGTCATCGAGCTTCTTGTACCAGGTGTCGAAGAGGTAACCCATGAAGATGTCCTTGCCGGCCTTGGTGACCGCGTCGTTGGCGCTGGTCAGACCGGGGGAAATCGTGATGCCGTCGGACGCGCCCGCCACCACCGTAAGCGACTTGGTGAGCTTCGTGAACTCCAGCGCCGCCTCCTTGGAGAGCATGGTCCGCAGGAACTCCTTGCCACCCTGCGGGTTCTTGCCCTTGGCGGCGGCGAAGTAGATCTCGCCGGCGGCGGCGTTGATGGCCGTGGCCGGGAGCTTGTCGGCGGCCGTGACGCTCGGGTACGCCGCGATCGCGTACTCGAAGCCCTTCGGGGTGTCCTTGGCCTGCTCGTTCTCGAGCCAGGAGCCGCAGGGGTAGAACGCGACCTTGTCCTGGTTCTGCTGGAGCTGGACCTCGGTGTGGCGCAGGCCGAGGAACGTCTTGTTGATGTAGTTCTTGCCGATGCCCGCCCAGGCCTCCGCGGCCTGCTTGATGGCGTCGTTCGTCCAGGCGCCCGGCTTCAGGTTGTCGATGTCCTTGAGAACCTGCTCGGTGCCGATCTTGCCGGCGCTGGTCAGGATGGCCCGGACCATGTAGTACGAGGCGTTCGCGCCGGCGAAGCCGAACGGCGTGATACCGGCCGCCTTGATCTTGTCGCAGAGCGCGGTGAACTCGGCCCACGTGGCCGGCGGGGTCCAGTTGTTCTTCTTGAACAGCGCGGCGTTGTACCAGAGGCCGAAGACGGTGTACGAGTAGTTCACCGCGAACGGCTTGCCGTCGTAGCTGCCCTGCTCGATCGCGCCCGGCACCAGGGTGTCGGCCACGGTCTTGCCGGCGATGTCGAGCGACGGCGCGGCGAACAGGTCGGTCAGGTCGGCCGCCTGGCCCGCCTTGACGATCGCGCCGAAGTCCATCAGCTTCGAGCCCGAGTTGTTGATCATGTCCGGCGGGGTGCCGGCGTTGATCCGGGGCTGGATGACCGTGGAGACCTCCTCGGTCTGCGAATAGGTGACCTTGGCGTCCGGCCACTTCTTGTTGAACAGCGGCGTGTCCACCTTGGTGGCGTAGTCCGTACCGAGACCGCCGTTGAAGATCACGATCTCGACGCCGGCCTTGGGGTCGATGCCGAGCGGGTTGTCCGCCGACTTCGTCCCGGTGGCCTGCTCCGGAGCGTCGTCGTCGGAACTGCCGACGCACGCGCTGAGCAGGCCGACCGCGGGGGTGGCCAGCAGACCGACGGCGGCCGCACGACGCAGCAGCGTACGACGGTCCAACTCGGGCTTGGTAAATATGTCGGTCACAGCATCTCCTCAGTGCTTGCTGTTTGGTACAGGTGTTAAGTCCTGATCATCCTTTGACGGCACCGGCCGTGAGGCCCGTGGCGATGGTGCACTGGATGATCAGGAGGAAGACCACCACCGGATCGAAGTGATGATCGCACCGACCATGAGGGGCCCCCAGGCGGTACCGCGGGTTGTCTGGTTCTGCAGCAGCCAGGCCATCAGGTTCTGGTTGTCCGGGCTGTTGAGCGTGTTGATGATGATGGCGCGTCGACCATGAGTCAGACCTTGGGGGTCTTGCCCGGGCCGCCGGCGGGGCCGGAAGCGGACGTGGTCGGGGAGTCCTCGTCGTTGGAGCCGCACGCGGCGGTGCTGAGCAGCGTTGCGGCGATGGCCGCGGCGGCCGCGATCTTGCGCTTCACGCTTCCTCCTGGGGAGTTTTATGTGGGGATGGCGGGGCTGCCGTCCTTGGCCGACTTGTGGCCGTGGACAGCCTGGGCGGTGCGTTGGAAAGCGGCGTGCGAACGTTCGTGGGTCCGCTGCGCCACGGCTACGTAGAGGAGGTCGAGAACGACCAGCTGGGGATGGCGGGCGCTCAGGGCGTCCGGCCGGAAGGTCGTGGCCTGGGTGGCGGTCAGCAGGGTGATATCGGCCAGCTCGGCCAGCGGCGACCGCTGGAAGCTGGTCAGGGCGATGGTGGTGGCGCCCCGGCTGTTCGCCTCGGCGATCAGCTCGATCGTCTCGCCGGTCTCACCCGAGTGCGAGATGCCGAGCGCGACGTCGCCGGGCCGGGAGAGCGCGGCGCTGGCCAATCCGTTGTGGACGTCGGTCCAGGCCCAGACCGGCACTCCGATGCGGTGCAGGCTGAACTGCATCTCCTCGCCGACCAGGGCGCTGCCGCTGGCGCCGAAGATGTTGACCCGGGTCGACGCGGCGATCGCCACCGCGGCCCGCTCCACCTCGGCGAGGTCGAGCAGCGCGGCCGTGTCATGCATGGCTTGGGTGTCGGCGGCCATGATCTGGCCGAGGACGCGCGACAGCGGATCGTTCGGCTGGATCTCGCGCCCGATGTCGACGGTCCAGCCGGCCGAGCGGGCCCGGCCGGTCTCGGCGGCGATGCCCAGCCGCAGATCGGCGTAGCCGTCGAAGCCGAGCGCGCGGCAGAACCGGGTGACGGTCGCGGGCGAGGTGCCGCTGCGCTCGGCGAGCTCCACGATGGTCGCTCGCGAGGCTGCGGCCGGGTCGGTCAGCACCTGCTCGGCGACGCGGCGCAGCGCCCCCGTGAACTCCGGCAGCAGCGACCGCACGCGGGCCAGCACACCGTCCGAATTCAGCTTCCCGCCATGTCTGTTCTGGCTGGTAGTGCCCCCCACACGAGGAACCAGGGAGTCGACGACCGCGGTCGACGCGGTGCCGTCCATCTCCGGCTCACTCATGGGTCACCCCTTCAGGAAAGTGTGTTTACTGTCGCGGTAAAAGTTCTTACTAAACGCCCCTTCATGTCAAGGAGTTGGGCGAAGTTTTCAAACCGTTACCTGACCTGCGCCGATGAACGCGTGTTACACGGCAGTCACTTGACGTCCATCAATCCGCAAATGGTCGTTAAGGCGTGACCGCCAGCACCTGGAGGCATTTGGGCCTCTTTGGAGTGGGCTGATCGTCGCCGCTCGGCAGCCCGATCGGCCGATCACCTATCGCCTGAAGGGACCATCTCTTGGCGGCCGTGAAACACCGTCGTAACCCAGGAAACAAGATCAAAAGATTTTCCAGTACGCTCCGGCGTCCCCACGCCGACCCGCCCCGCCCACGCCACCTGCGCGACCGCCAGTGCCACGAAAGCCGATCAGGCGGCTTCCGGCCCGGCCCCGCCGGTCACCCATCGACCCGCACCGGCATCCGGCCGGACCGCCTTGATGCCGCGTCCTTCGCCGTGACCCGCTCGCCGGGAGTCCGCGTCAGGCGGTGGCTCGGATCGCCTCGAGGAAGGCCTCGGAACGGTGTTCGAAGTTGCGGAACTGGCCATAACTGGGCGCGGCCGGCGACAGCAGGACCACGCCGCCCGCCGGGGTCAGCTCGCGCGCCAGACGTACGGCGTCGGCCAGATCGTCGGCCGGCACGGATCTGAGCTTCGGGAGACCGGCGAGCTCCGCGAGGATTCGTGGCCCGCTGTCGGGCAGGCCGATCACGGTGAGTTCCTTGTCGGCCAGGAATTGGCGCAGCGGTGCGTAGTCGAGACCGCGGTCCGTGCCGCCGAGCAGCACGGTGAGTGGCCGGTCGGCGTACGCGTCGATCGCGTGCATCGCCGAGTGCGGGGTCGTGGAGAGCGTGTCGTCGACGAAGGTCAGGCCCGACGGGTCGGCGACCTCGCTGAGCCGGTGCGGCAGGCCCTCGAACGACGCCACCGCCGCCGCGAGGGTCTCCTTCTCCGCGGGCACGTCGATGCCGAGGCCGTCGAGCACCGCCAGCGCGACGCAGAGGTTGCGCCCGTTGTGCGCGCCCTTGAGCCGCAGCGCCGCGCGCGGGAAGAGCGGCTCGTCCGAGCAGTAGACCGTGTCGTTCTCCACCCGAAAACGTGAGTCGTCGGCGGCGGCCGGGATCGGCGGGAAGCCGTTCGCGTCGGTGGTGCCCCGGATCTCGTCGCGCAACCGCTCGTCCGAGCCGTTCACAACGATCATTTCCGGACTGTGGCGCAGCAGGTTCAGCTTGTCGCGGTAGTACTCCCTTTCCCCGCCGTGCGCGTCCAGATGCTCGGGGAAGAGCGAGGTCACCACCGCCACCCGCGGCGAATCGGTCAGATCGGAGCACTGATAGCTCGACAGTTCCAGCACATAGAGCGGCGCGTCGGGCAGGTCGAGCAGCGGCACCCCGATGTTGCCGCCGAAGACGTTGGGCCGGCCGACCGCCGCGAGCAGGTGACTGATCAGGGCCGAGGTCGTGCTCTTGCCCTTACTACCGGTGACTCCGATCGTGCGCTGAGCGTGAGCAGCCATCCACAGGGCGCTACCCCCGGTAACCGTGACACCGCGGGTGCGCAGCTCGGTCATCCACGGATGCGTCTGCGGCACACCCGGCGACCGGACCACCACGTCGGCCGCGACCAGCGCCGCGAAGGCGTGATCGCCGCCCGCCAGCGGGGCCAGGGCCGCCAGCTCGCCCTCCCACGCGACGGAGAGGAAGTTCGCACTGTCATCGACTGCCAGCAGCCGGGACGGACCGTGCGGCGCGATCGCAGTCACCGCGGCGCGTCCCTCGCGGCCCGTGCCCCAGACCGCGACGGATCGGCCCTTCAGGTCTGCCAGGCGCACGTCGTCTCCTCCACGTCGGGTCGCATCCTCGTCGGTCGCACTAGTATTGCCGGTCGACCACAAGACAGGAGTTTCCGGGTGCAGTTCGACGTCATGCGCTTCCCCTCGTACGCCTTCGAGCCCGCGACCGGGGTGGTGACGTTCGACTACCTGCTCGAAGGCCCGGAGCCGCTGCACTTCACCGAGACGATCACCCTGCCCGTGCCGGCCGGTGACCGCCCGGTCCCGGCCGCTCTCCCCCGCGTACTCGATCTGCTGCATGTCGTCGCCGGGGTGAGCTACTTCAAGGTCGGCGCACCCGCTCGCGTCGTCGCCCCTCGCCGGGTGGCGCCCGCCGTGGCCGAGTACTTCACCGCGATCTACACCGAAGGCCTGGCCGAGTACGCGTACCGCAATCAGCTCCCCCACGTCCTGGCGCTCACGGTCGAGGTGTCGGAGGGCGTCGTCCAGCCCACCGAGCCGGTCGACAACAGCCAGGGCCGGCCGCTCTCGACGGTGGGCGGCGGCAAGGACTCGATCGTCACACTGGAGATCCTGCGCGCGGCCGGGCTCGACCCGGTGCCGTTCTCGGTCAACCCCAACCCGGTGATCGACTCCGTCAACGCCGCCTCCGGCCTGGACGCCCTGGCCGCCCGCCGCAAGCTCGACCCGCGGCTGTTCGAGCTGAACAAGGCCGGTGCCCTGAACGGCCACATCCCGGTCACCGCGATCAACTCGCTGATCGCGATCGCCACTGCCGTCTGGCACGGTCTCGGCCCGGTGGTGATGTCCAACGAACGCTCGGCGTCCGACCCGAACCTGATCTGGAACGGTCACGAGGTCAACCACCAGTGGTCCAAGGGCGTCGCCGCCGAGGGTCTGCTGCGCGCCGCCGTGACCGCTCACGCCGGCCTGACCGAGCCGTACTTCTCGTTGCTGCGCTCACTGTCCGAACTGCACATCGCGCAGCTCTTCGCCCGTCACGATCAGTACGACGACGTGGTGACGAGCTGCAACAAGGCGTTCAAGCTGCACGACCCGACGGTCCGCTGGTGCGGCGACTGCCCGAAGTGCCGCTTCGTCTTCCTGGCGCTGGCCCCCGCGATGGACCGGGTCCGCCTGACGAAGATCTTCGGCCACGACCTGTTCGCCGACCTGTCCCAGCTCCCCGGCTTCCTGGAGCTGCTGGGGATCGACGCCCACAAGCCGTTCGAGTGCGTGGGCGAGGTGGCGGAGTCGCTGGTGGCTCTCTCCATGTTGGACGACGACGCGCCCGTCCTGGTGGCTCTGCGCGAGGCGGTCCCGGCCGAGGCGTGGTCGGCGGCTTCCCGCGACGACGTCCTGACCCCCGGCGGCCCGACCTATGTCCCCGCCTCCTACACCAAGATCCTGACCGACGCCCTCTGAGGACGGATATGGGTGCGACGAGCGACGAGGAGTTCACGGTGGGCGGCCCGGCGCCGGCCGAGACGATCTACGCCGGCCAGGCTGACCTCGACGCGCCCGCCGAGCAGGGCTGGCTGCTCGGACACTTCCGCCCCACGGACGACCCCCGGCACAGCGCCGACGTCGAGATCAAGTGGGGCCGCCACCCGAAGGGCGACCGCCGTGCCCGCTGGGTGCGCGGCGAGGAACGCACCGCCTTGCTGATCCTGATCAGCGGCCGCTTCCACATGGAGTTCCCCGACCGCACCGTGGTCCTGACCGAACCCGGCGACTACGTCGTCTGGGGCCGCGGCGTCGACCACTCCTGGCTGGCCGAGGAGGAAACGGTCATCCTCACCGTCCGCTGGCCCTCCATCGCCGGCTACCGAGTACCACTCCCGGAATAAGTGCGGGCTGCCACCGCGCCTCGCCCGAGCGGGCATGGCCCGCCTTTGCCCTGCGTCACCCGCCTTTGCCCTGCGTCATCGATCTCGAAAAGATCATGCGCGGGCGGGCCCTGGAGCCCGGAAGCGGACGCTGACGAGGGCCCCGATCCGCGAAAATGCCCAAATCTGGCCACGCCATGAGGACCCGCCCCGACCGGAGCCGCCGGGGGCGAGTTCGCTTCCTACTCCGGGGCGTCGTAGTGGATTTGGTCCGGGGAAACGCCGAGCTGGAGCAGGGCGGTGGTCGTGGCGGCCAGCATCAGAGGCGGGCCGGCCAGGTAGACCTCGTGGTCCGACCATTCGCCGTAGGCGGCTACCGCGTCGGTGACCAAGCCGGACGCGTACGGGCCGGGGTCGCCCTCGGAAACGACGGGCACCACGGTGGCTCGGCGAGCCGTGCGGGCCAGGGCGGCGATCTCGTCGATGTCGTAGAGCTCGCTCAGGTCCCGGACGCCCCAGAAGAGGACCGCCGAGCGGGGGTCGCCGGTGTCGGCCAGCTCGGTGAGCAGCGCCTTCAGGGGGGCCACGCCGGTGTCCCCCGCGATCATCAGGAGGTCACGGCCGGAGGTGGCAGGCAGGGTCATCGTGCCCTCGGCCCGGCTCAGCCGCACGTGATCGCCGACCCGGGTGTGGTGGACCAGCGTGGCGCTGACACCGGTGGTCGTCTTGGCTCGCACATGCAGTTCGACCAGGTCGTCCCGGCGCGGTGCCCCGGCCAGCGAGTAAGGCCGCCAGATGGCCGGCAGCTCGGGCACCTGGACGCGCGCGAACTGCCCGGGGCGGAACGGCATCGGCAACGTCGGCTGCAACCGGACCACAGCCAGGTCGGGACGGCGCAGGTCGTGCTCGACCACGGTCGCGTCCCACACCGGCGGGTCGTAGGCGGCGCGGGCCGCACCGTGCGCCATCCACTCGTACACGTGCTGCCACGTCGACCGCCAAGCCAGGTCGAAGTCCTGCCGCCACTGCCCGGGCGCCATGCCCGCCCGCAACGCCTCGGCCAGCGCCGCCCCCACCAGGTGCAGCTGCTTCGTCTCGACGCCGCACGCGGCCAGCGCCGCGCCGAGCCGCCCGGTGCCCTCGACGAGCACCGGCGGCCGGTTCAGGTGGTGCACGAGCCAGGTCAAGGCCCGCGCGAGCTGCCTCGTCCGCGTGCGCGGCCCGCCCGGCAGGGCCGCCACCATCT
>DASRYP010000372.1:0-2866 GCA_035687165.1 Actinoplanes sp.
TTCATGTGGATGATGCGGTCGACTCCGGGGGTGCCCGCGAGCGCCGCCTCGATCCGGCTGATGCTGTCCGGGCCGGCGGCCTCGCCGAGCAGCAGGCTCTTGGTCTCGACGGCGAGGGTGATGGCAACCAGGACCAGCAGAATGCCGATCATGGCGGTACCGATGACGTCGAAGATCCCGTTCCGGGTGATCAGCGTCATACCGACCCCGAAGAGCGCCAAGACCAGCCCGACCAAAGCGGCGAAGTCCTCGAGCAGGATGACCGGCAACTCGGGTGCCTTGGCCGAGCGGATGAACCTCTTCCAGGACTGCCCACCGCGGGTCTTGTTGGACTCGACGATGGCGGTGCGGAAGGAGAAGCTCTCGGCGACGATGGCCGCCACCAGCACCACCAGCGGCACCCACCACCAACGCCCGTCCAGCAAACCGTTGGGCTTGCCTTCGTGCACCTCATGCCACTTGTGGTACGCCTCGTAGAGCGCGAACAACCCGCCGACGCTGAACAGCACGATCGAAACGATGAACGCGTAGATGTAGCGCTCCCGCCCGTACCCGAAGGGGTGTTCGGGGGTGGCCTGGCGCCGGGACCGTTTGCCGCCGATCAGGAGCAGCAGCTGGTTGCCCGAGTCGGCCACCGAGTGGATCGACTCGGCCAGCATCGACGACGAACCGGTCAGCACCCATGCCACGAACTTGGTGACCGCGATGCCGAGGTTCGCCGCCAGCGCGGCGATGATCGCCCTGGTGCCGCCTTCTGAACTCATGCCGGAACTCCGTAGGTGCCGATGCCGTGACGAGCGATCACTGCATTCCCTCGGTCAGCGGGTTTGAAAGCTCTTTCATCTCGCTGATCGCGGGCACGGCCATCGGGTCGAGACCGTGCGCGAGGGCAAGGTACAACGACGCGAAATCGGGCACGGCGGTCAGCGAGGCGAGGCGCTCCAGCGAGGAGCCCCCCTCGGCGGTGAGCACGTCGCAGCGCACGCCGCGCCGCTCGGCCAGGGTCTGCACCGCGTCGGCCCGACGCTCCTCGACGGCGACCGGCTCGTCCGCGTCGTCCTCGGGGTTGAGCCCGCCGTCGCGGAAGAGCACCAGCCGCAGCCGGGTCGAGTCGGACTCCTCCTCGTCGGGGTCGGCGAAGATGTCGCGCGACGTCTCGGCGAGCCCGCCGAAGACGCCGTCGAGCAGGCCCACGCGGCCGCGGCCGGCCTCGCCCAGCGCGCCCGCCATCACGGGGTAGCGCGCGTTGGCGGCCAGCGTCTCGGCGAAGCGGCGGGCGGCGACGGTGGCCAGCGGGGACGAGCCCCAGACGATCGGGATCGAGCCGGCCAGGCCGAGCGCGAGCGCCTTGGCCGGATTGACGAACGAGTCAGCCCCGGGACGGCAGCGCTCGGCGTCGGCGTCGAGCCGGGTCGCGGTCTCGGCCAGGTCGGCCTCGTTGACCTTGACCAGGCCGATCGCGCGGGCGGCGAGCAGCACCGGGACGGCGAGGCCCCAGAGGCTGGCCCGGGCGGGCGCACGGCGCGGCACCGGGAAGAACGGCGCGCGGGCACGGGCGGCCAACGCCTCGAGCTCGGAATCGGGGTTGCCCACGGCGACCAGGCGGGCGCCGCGGCGAGCGGCCGCCTCGGCCGCGGCCAGGGCCTCGGGGCTGCGGCCGGAGGCGGAGACGGCGATGACCACGTCGGCGGCGCCGACCCAGCCGGGCACGCCGGCGCTGCGGTGACCGATGATCGGCACCGGGCAGCGGGGGCCGGCCACGGTCGACAGGATGCTGCCGGTCAGGCCGGCGGTGCCGATGCCGGCGACGACGACCGCGCGGGGGCGGCCCTCGTCGGCGAGCACGCTGAGGTCGGTCTCCGCGGCGAGCGCGGCAGCCTCACGGACCTGGGCGCCCGCCGACGCGGTGGCGCGCAGCATGCCGCCCGGGTCGTTGGCCAGCATCGACTTCTCGTCGTCGAGCAGGGACTCGTCGACGTGCCGGTGACCCCGCACCCCGGCGGCGCCACCGTCGAGCGGGCCCGCCATCAGGCGGGACCTTCCCCGTCGGGGGCCGACGACGAGGGCAGGCGTGCCTCGTCGAGCAGCAGCACCGGGATGTCGTCGCGGATCTCGAAGATGCGCCCGCACTCGGTGCAGGTGAGCGTCTGCGCATCGGCGTCGTGCGTAAGTGGTGCGTGATGCGTGTCCGGACAGGCCAGGATGTCCAACAACTGCGGATCGAGGGCCACCGAACGGCTCCTTACTTTACGGAAGGGTGAGCCCCACGATCCTAGGCCAGCGCGGGCTACCCGCGGACGATGGCGAGCACTTCGTCCCGCAGCGACGCCATCCGGTCGGGCTTGGCCGCCTCGACGTTGAGCCGCAGCAAGGGCTCGGTGTTCGAGGCGCGCAGGTTGAGCCACCACATCGGGTCGTCGGCCCTGTCCGGGTCGCCGGCGTGGGTGAGGGTCAGGCCGTCGAGCTCGTCGACCTCGACCCGCTGGGGCAGCGCCCAGGCGCGGACGCGCTCGGTGGCGGCACCGGCATCCGGGACGGTGGAGTTGATCTCGCCCGAGGCGACGTAGCGCTGGAAATCGGCCATGACCGTGCTCAGCGGCTCGGGCTGCTCGCCGAGCGCGGCGAGGGTGTGCATGGCGGCGAGCATCCCGGTGTCGGCGAACCAGAAGTCGCGGAAGTAGTAGTGGGCGCTGTGCTCTCCGCCGAAGACGGCGTCGTGGCGCGCCATCTCGGCCTTGATGAAGGAATGGCCGACTCGGGTCCGGACGGCGCGGGCGCCGGTGGCGGCGATGACCTCGGGGACCTGGGCGGAGGTGATGACGTTGTGGACGATGGCGACGTCCCCGGCGCGGGCGCCCGCGGCGAC
>DASRYP010000373.1:0-9366 GCA_035687165.1 Actinoplanes sp.
CGAAGGCGTCGCCGGTCAGTGGCAGCGTCGTGCCGTTCACGAAGCCGGGCCGGCCCGAGGGTGTCGACGCGGCGACCGTGGGCGACCAGGCCGGAGTGATCGCGGTGGCGTGGCAGGGCGCGCAGGACAACGGGCGGGCGATCACCAGGTACGTGGTGCGCGCGGGCGGCAAGAGTACCGAGGTCACGGACGGGACCGAGACGACGCTGGGCGGGTTCGGCTCGGGGGCCACCGTCGCGGTCGAGGTGCGGGCGGTCAACGAGGCCGGCGACAGTGAGCCGGGGACGGCTACCGCGCGGACAGTCGCGCCGCCACGGGTGACGATCACGGGCGTGAACCCGACGTTCAACTCGGCGACCGTGTCGTTGAGTGTGGACGCGGGTGGCGGCCAGGCGAACTGCACGGTGGTGGCCTCCGGCGGCGGGGGTACGGCGTCGGGCGCCTGCACGAGTCTGCGGGTGTCGAAGTTGAAGCCCAGCACGAAGTACACGTTCACGGTCACGGCCAAGAACGCGGCGGGCACGGTCACGACGAAACCCACGGCGACCACCGACGCGCTCTTCGGGACCGCTACCTGCAAGAACGGTGAGGAAGGCGAGACCGCGACCTACTGCGACAAGGACGTGCCGGACGCCCGCAACGGCAACGAAGTGTTCCGGGTGGTCCGGCAGGACAACGACCAGCAGGTCGGGTGGGCCAAGCCGGGGACTCGGCTGCAGGCGTACTGCAAGAGAGCCGGCGAAGAGGTGTACGCGTACATCTACAACAAGGAGAAACGCAGCACCTGGTGGGTGCAGGTCAACTACAGCGGCAAGAACTTCATCCCGTGGGCGTGGCTCAACCTCGACGGCGGGGACGACCTGAGCGACCTTCCGACCTGCTGAGCGACCTGGGATGACGGACGTGACGGAAGCACTGCCGCCGCAGCACATCCACGGCTTCGCCAAGGTCGCGGGCGCGCTCGCGGAACGGATCGGCGAGGTCGTGCTCGGCAAGCCGGACGTGGTGCGGCTCGCGCTGACGGCGCTGTTCGCGCAGGGACACGTGCTGCTCGAGGACGTGCCGGGCGTGGGCAAGACGACGCTGGCGCGGGCGTTGGCGTCGTCGATCCAAGGTCAGTGGCGGCGCATTCAGTTCACCCCCGACCTGCTGCCGTCCGACGTGTCGGGGGTGACGATCTTCAACCAGGCGTCGCGCGGGTTCGAGTTCCATCCGGGGCCGGTCTTCGCGAACATCGTCATCGCGGACGAGATCAATCGGGCGTCACCGAAGACGCAGTCCGCGCTGCTCGAGGTCATGGAGGAACGCCGGGTCACCGTGGACGGGGTGCCGCACCCGGTGCCGCAGCCGTTCCTCGTGGTGGCGACGCAGAACCCGGTCGAGATGGACGGCACCTACCGGCTGCCGGAGGCGCAGCTCGACCGGTTCCTGGTGAAGCTGTCGGTCGGCTACCCGAGCGAGGAGGTCGAGGTCGAGGTGCTGCGGGGTGCGGCGAACCGCTCCCCCGACACGAGCGAGCCGATCACCGAGACGGCGGTGATCGGCGAGATGGTGCGAATGGCTACCCGGGTGCACATCGCTGACCCGCTCTACACGTACGCGGTGCGGCTGGCGACCGCCACCCGCAACCATCCACAGGTCCGGGTCGGGGTCAGCCCGCGCGGGGTGATCGCGCTGACCCGGGCCGCGTGCGCGTACGCGTTGATCAGCGGGCGGGGATACGTGCTGCCCGAGGACTTGAAAACGTTGGTCGAGCCGGTGTTCGCGCACCGGGTGCTGCTCTCGGCCGACGCGCAACTGCGCGGGGTGACCGCGGCGGAGGTGCTGGCCGACGCTGTGCGTTCGGTGCCGGTGCCGCTGCCCGACACCAACCGTTCCCCGGCCGAGGCGTGAGCACGCCAGCGGGGGTGACCGCCCGCGGTTACGGCCTCGTCGTCTCGGCCGGTGCGCTCACGGCGGCGGGGTTCCGGTACGGCTACCCCGATCTGACGCTGTTGGGGGCGGCGGCTGGGGTCGCCCTGCTCTGTGCGGTCGTGTTCGCGTCGTGGCGGCCGAGGCTGGGCGTCGAGCGGGTCGCCGAACCGGACCGGGTCGCTCGGGGTGAGCCGGCGCGGATGACCCTCACCGTGCGCAACGTCAGTCGGGTGCGGGGGGCCAATCTCGTGGCCACCGACCGGTGCGGAGGCGACGCTGTTCCCGTACCGCTGCTGCGTCTGCGGCCCGGGCGGGACACCACTGTGGGGTATCCGGTGCCGACCAGTCGGCGGGGCATCGTGGGGATCGGGCCGTTGCGGGTCACGCGCGGGGATCCGCTGGGGCTGATCACGTTGGCACGGACGTACGGTGGCCTCGCCGAAGTTTGGGTCCATCCGCGCATTCATCGGCTGCGGGCGGTGCCGGCGGGGATGGCCCGCAGTCTTGACGGCCGCGTCGACAAGGTGCCGCACGGGACGATCACGTTCGACTCGTTGCGGGAGTACGTGATCGGGGACGAGCTGCGGCGGGTGCACTGGCGGTCCAGTGCCAAGGTCGGCGAGCTCATGGTGCGTGAACAGCTCGACACGTCGGAACCGGCGATCGTCGTGCTGCTCGACGACCGCGGCGGGGCCCATCCGGACCCGGAATCGTTCGAGTCCGCCTGTGAGGCCGCGGCGTCGATCGTGGCCGCGGCTGTGCGCGAGGATCTGCCGGTCAGCCTGCATCTGGTCGCCGGTGTCACGACCGGGCCCTATCTTGACGTGCTCACCGAGGCGACGTTGCGGGACGGGGATCTGGCGGGGACCCTTCGGCGCGTACGAGCTCAGCGGCTCGGCGACACGCTGGTGTTCCTCACCGGGCCCGGCGGGCGGGGGGATCTTGGGGCGGTCAGCACGCTTCGAGGCCCGTACGCGGTGGTCCTGGCCGGGCTTTTCGGTGACCGGGACGGCACGCCGGTGTCCGGTGGGGACGCGCTGATCGTCGTCGAGGCGGACGACGGGGCTGAGTTCGCGGCCGCGTGGGACGGGGTTCGCGGATGGTGAGGTGGGTGCGGGCGGCGGTGGTCGCCGGGGTGCTGGCGGGGATGATCGCGCTGTCGGGGGTCGTGCTCGGGCGGATCTTCGCCGGGTCGCTGCTGGTCGAGCTCATCGCGGGAGCCGCGGTCGGTTCGGTGGGGGTGAGCCTGGCCTGCCAGCGCGGGCCGAACTGGGTGGTCGCACCGGTCTCCGTGGTGCTGCTCGCGGGCTACACCGTGGTGGCGCTGCGGATCGCCGCTGTGCGGGCCGACCTCGCCGGTCCGCTGCCCGAGATCGTGCGGGACTCCCTGGTCAACGGCATTCCGCGGCTGCTCACGGCCCTGATTCCGGTGGAGCCGACGCCGGACACGGTTGTCGTTCCGGTGATCACGGCGTGGTTGGCGGGGCTGGCGGGGGCCGAGGTCGCGGTGCGCGCGGGGCGGGTGCTGCTGGGACTCGTACCGGTGGCCGGTCTTTACGCGGGTGCGCTCTATCTCGTCGGGCCCAACGCGGGCTCGGCCGGCACGACGACGCTGATCTTCGCGGGACTCGCGGTCGTGGCGTTGGCGGCGAGCGCCCGGTCGTCCGACGTCGCGATGCCGGAGAAGAGCCAGGCAGCCGTACGTGGTCGCGCGCTCGCCAGCGCGGCGGCCGGAACGCTCGGGGTCCTGGTGCTGATCGTCGCGGTCGGACCGTGGATCGGCGCCCGGGTAGGTGCTACGCCCGTCGACCCCCGGCAGTACGTCGAGCCGCCGCAGGTGGACAGCCTCGATGAGAGTCCGCTGAACCGCATCTCCGGGTGGGCCCTTACGCCGAAGGAGCCGCTGCTCAGGGTGTCGCGCGCGACCATTTCGCCGGGCGACGGCGCTGGTCCGCGGGCGCCCGGTCCGCGGGCGCCCGGTCCGCGGGTGCGGCTGCGGCTCGCGGTGTTGCCGGACTATGACGGCGTGACCTGGCGGGTGGGGGCGACCTATCGCAACGCCGGGCGCGTTCTGCCGGCGCAGCCGAAGCTGCCGGACACGCGGATCGCCGAAGTGCGCCAGACGGTCATCGTCGAGGGGCTGACGGGACGGCTGCTGCCGGTCGTGCCGACGCCGACCGGGGTGGACGGGGCCCGAGTGGCGTTCGATGCGGCGACCGGCACCATGATCCGGCCGGAAGGGCTGAAGGCCGGGCTCAGGTACGCGGTCACGTCCGAGCTGCAGACACCGGACCTCAATCTGCTGCCTACCGCGGAGGTGCCGGCGGGGGATGCGGTTGCCCGGTATCTCGCAGTCGGTGGGGCCGAGGTGCCGGCACAGATTCAGCGGCTCGCCGACCAGCTCGCGGAGGACAACGGGGCGGCGTTCGACCGGGCGGCGGCGATCGAAGAGTTCCTGGCCGAGCACTACCGCAAGGTGGTCGACGCGCCGAGCGGGCACGCGTTTCCGAACCTGAACTTCTTCCTGTTCGGGCCGCGGCAGCGGGGCGGGCAGGTGGGGACGTCCGAACAGTTCGCGGCGTCGTTCGCGCTGCTCGCGCGGCTGGTCGGGCTGCCGAGCCGGGTGGTGGTCGGGTTCGACGCGCCGGCGGCCGGGGGGATCGTGCCGGCGGCGGGCGCGCTGGCCTGGCCGGAGGTGCTGTTCGACGGGCTGGGGTGGGTGGCGTTCGATCCGCTGCCGAAGAGCAAGTACCCGCGGCCGGTCGAGGAGGACTTCACGCCGAAACCGACCAAGCCGCCGACGCCGCCGTCGGAGCCGCCTGCACCGTCGGCGTCGCCGCCGGCGTCGTCGGGGCCGGTGGTGGCGGTGAGGGCTCGAGATGGTGACGGGCCGTCGGCGGTGTCGGTGACTGCGGGTGGGTCGGGCCTGGTGCTGGTCGCGGTGGTAGGGCTGAGCATGCTGATGCGGCGGAGGCTGCGCCGGCGGCGGCTGACGGTGGGCGGGCCGGATGAACGGATCGCGGGGGCGTGGGCGGAGTTCCGGGACGCGCTGCGCCTGGCCGGGCAGACAGTGCCCGCGCATCTGGCGGCGACTGAGGCTGCCGCGTACGCGATGACAGCGAAACCACCGGCTAGCCGTTTACGGAAGGCGATCCCGAAGGTCGTGGCGGGCGATCTACCGCCGCTTGGCGAGCTCGTGGCCGGAATCAATGCGGTCGGGTTCGCGCCGGGCTCGGCCGACGAGGGGCAGGCGGTGCGGGCCGGAGATCAGGCGATTGCGTACGCGGAGGCGTTGCGCTCGCGCCGGTCTTGGTGGCGCCGGATCTGGTGGAGTGTGCACCCTGGGCCGCTGCGGTGGCGCAGCCCGCGCTGACCGGCAACGGGACGAACCTGCTCGAAGGCGCCGACGTCGTACGGGACAGCGCCAAGAAAAGCACGAGGGCGGTCACCGTCAGGCTCAGAGGGTCACCCTTCGGATCGCGGCGATGTGCTCGGCGGCGGCGATCGCGGCCGACGTCATGATGTCCAGGTTCCCCGCGTACGCGGGCAGGGCGTGCGCGGGCTCCTTGACCTCGAGGAAGACCGACACCTGATGCGTGACCGCGGCGGTCCCGGCGAGGGTGTCCACCGATTGCCCGTCGGGGATCGGGGTGATCCGCACGGGCTGCTCGAGCCGATATCCGGACACATATCCGGCCACCACGGCGACCATCTTCTCGATCGAGTGCCGGATCTTCTCCCGGGTCTCCTCGGCGGGGGCGTCGACCAGGCACTGCACCGTGTCCCGCATGATCCGCGGCGGCTCGGCCGGGTTCAGCACGATCATCGCCTTGGCCCGCGTCGCCCCGCCGACCTGCTCGATCGCGTTCCCGGTGGCCTCCGGTGACTCGTCGAGGTCGGCCCGCGGTCCGGCCGACTTCGGCGCGATCGAGGCGACGATCTCCGCGTACGGGACCGGAGCAACCCGCGAGATCGCCGCGACGATCGGAATCGTGGCCTGCCCCACGCTCGTCACCATGTTGATGTTCCGCACGTTGCCCGGCAGCTGGTTCAGGTTGACCGCGGGCACGACGTACGGCCCGATCGCCGCCGTCGTCAGATCGACGAGCAATTTCCCGTACGGGGCCAGGGCCGCCGCATTGCGCCTATGTTCGTGCGCCGAGGTGGCGTCGAAAACGATCACGATCGCGTCGAAGCCGGCCATCGCGATCAGCCCGTCCACGCCCTCGGCCGTCGTCGCCACCCCCAGCTCGCGGGCCCGGGCGAGCCCGTCCGACGCCGAGTCGATGCCGGCCATCGCCACGATCTCCAGCGTGTCCGACAACCGCAGAATCCTGATCATCAGGTCGGTGCCGATGCTACCCGAGCCGATGACGGCCACCTTCGTACTCATCAGGCCTCTCCGAGGTTCGTGGCGACCGTGCCCGGGCCGCTGAGCGTCGCGGTGACCCCCATGCCGGGCCGCGCGTCGAGCAGGCGTTGCGCCGCGGGCGTTGTCATGTCGCAGACTTTGCCTCGTCGGGCCTATTCAAACCACGTTCGAGTTCCGTCGGACGGAACTCACAGTCCAGGATCGCGGTCGTCTTCGCGATCGCCGTCCTGGAAACGGCCTAGGCTCGCGGCATGTCAATGGAACCCCTGCCCGCGAAGGTCCTCGACCTGCTGCGCCTGCCCAACCCCGCGGTGATGGCGACCGTCGCCGCCGACGGCCGACCGGTGACCGTCGCCACCTGGTACCTGTTCGAGGACGACGGCAGGCTGCTGCTGGGCCTCGACGCGAAGCGGACACGCCTCAAGCACATGGCCAAGGACCCGCGGATCGCGCTGACCGTGCTGGCTGAGGACGACTGGTACACCCACGTGAGCCTGCAGGGCCGGGTCCTGTCGATCACCGACGACATCGGCCTGCGCGACATCGACCGCCTGTCGCGGCACTACACCGGCAACGCGTACTCGACCCGTGAACGACCCCGGGTCAGCGCTCAGGTCGCGATCGAGCGCTGGCACGTCTGGGGACGGCTCCGCGGATAGTTTCCGCAGGCCGGAGCATGTGGTTGAGTGAGGGTCATGTCAAATCACGTGTACCGGCTCAGTGAGGTCGTCGGCAGCAGCCCGACGAGCATCGACGACGCGATCAGGACGGCCCTGCGGAAGGCGTCCCGGACAGTGCGCAATATCGAGTGGTTCGAGACCCAGGAGATCCGGGGCCAGGTCGTCGACGGCGACATCGCGCACTTCCAGGTCCGCCTGAAGATCGGCTTCCGGGTCGAGGACTGACTACACCTCGACGGTTACGGGTTCGAGCCGGGCAACGGGGTGGCGGCGGGAGAGCCACGCCTGCTGTCCCAGCGCGAACACGTTGGTCGTGGTCCAGTAGAGCACCACGCCGACCGGGAAGAGTACGCTCGAGACCAGCATCGACAGCGGAATCCCGTAGCGCATGAGCCGCTGCACCAGGCGCTGCCGCGGGTCCTCGGCCGGGCCGTTCTGCGCCATCGACAGCCGCGTGGTCAGGAACGTCGTCGTGAGCATCGCCGTGATCAGTACCGCGGCCACGAGCATCACGGCCGGGCCGCCGCTGCTGAAGCTGGCGGCGAGCGGTGCGCCCAGCAGGGTGGCGTGCGAGGCGTCGTGAAACTGCTCGACCGTCCAGCCGTAGAGCATCTGCGTGCCCGGATCGGTGATCGTCGGCCGCAGGTGGCGCAGCACGTGGAACATCCCCAAGAAGATCGGGACCTGCAGGAGCAAAGGCGGGAAGCTCGCGTACGGGCTGACGCCCGCACTCTTGTAGAGGCCCGACACGGCGGTGCCGAGGGCCAAGGCGTCGCCCTTGTGCTCGGCCTGCAGGGCCTTGATCCGGGGCTGGAGGTGGTGGACGGCGCGCTGCGACCGGTACTGCCGGGCAAAGAGCGGCAGCAGCGCCATCCGCACGGTCAGGACGAGAAAGACGATGCCGAGCACCCACGACCAGTCGCCCGGCAGCCCGTCCCAGACGGACTGCCAGAGCAGCAGGAGCTTGGAGATACCGGTATAGACCGGGGACATGAGAGCACTGAGAACAGACACGGCTGAAACCCCTCACGAGGTGGAGGACTGCTGATGGACAGGCGTCAGCAGCGGCCGCGTCAAGCGCAGGCGGCCGCCACGAGCCGAGCAGTCGGTCCTCTCGGGCGGGTGCGCCCCGGGGCGTCGGGATCGCGATGACGGGGCACCCCGGCCCGCTCGGCCCGGGTGCGCAGGGCCTGGCCTGCGTGGACGGGCCGCGCGGCGGTCACCCCACGCAGGACGAGCAGCAGCGCCGCGGCCAGCGCGGCGATCAGCAGCAGGCCGGAGAGCGCGGACGGCACGGCGTCAGTCAGGACTACACCGGCCAGCACTGCACCGGTCAGCACGCTGACCAGTCGCCACAGCGCATTCATCCACGTCATCGACGTAAACGGTACACGGAGTCGTTCCGCGCGCGGCCCGGCGCCTGCGGCCCGCACTGGACCGCCCCGGGCGTCGACTTCTCCCACTCCCCGCGGATCGACTGGGGTTCCTGACGCCGTGGCACGCACCTCCTACTCTGGGTGTCCATTGAGTAGCGAGGAGTGTCGATGCGGTACCGGCGGTTCCTGCAATCGCTCCTGGCCGGCGACGTGCTGCTGCGCCTGGCCGCGGTGGTCCTGGCCATCGTGATCCTGGGGCGGGCGCTCTTCTCCGGCTCGTCCGGCTGGTGGGCCGTCGTGGTCGTGGTGGCCGGCACGGCCGCGCTCTGGGGCGCGCTCTGGATCATCGGCCGGATGCGGACGCTGATGGCCCAACCGGCCGCCGGCACGAACGACTCGCGCCTCACGAAATGGCTGGTCAACCGGTCCCGGTCGCGGCAGGTCGCCGTGCTCGCCCTGCTGGTGCTCGTGGTGCACGCCGCGATCACCGGCTACGTCGGGATCGGCACCATCCTGGTCGCCGTCGTGCTCGCCGTCCTCGCCGTGCTGCTGAGCAACGACCTCAAGCTGGTCGCGCTGCTCGGCGGCACCGCGGTGATCTTCGCGCTGGCGACCATCTTCGCCGCGGAGATCTTCCGGGGCAGCACCGAGGCGCGGGCGCTGGCCATCTCGCTCGCCGCGATCGTGCTGCCCATCGTCATCTCCGACAAACTGGTCGCGCTGATCAAACAGCCGGCGCTGAGCACCACGAACCACGCGGTCCTGGCCGCGCTGACCCTGCTGCTGAGCTTCCTCGGCTGGACCCGCACCGAGTGGCTGCCCGGCGTCGTGCACACCTGCTACACCCTGCCGACCTCGACCGGCATCACCGTGCTGCGCGCCACCGCTGACGGCAACCGCTGCTACGGCCTGCTCGACACCGCCGACCCGGGTGTTTTCGCCACCCCGGCGTTCGGCCGTGACCAGGCCACCAAGGACCTCCAGCGCAGCATCCTGGCCCGCAACGAACCGCTGCGCGACGGCG
>DASRYP010000374.1:0-4314 GCA_035687165.1 Actinoplanes sp.
TCTCCGCAGGTGGCAGCGCCCTGGTCGTCACGATGGCGGCGGTCGGCATCCTCGCCTCGTTCGCCCGTGCGGAGCCGGATGCGTCACGTGCCCTGAACGCCCGTCCGCCCGCTCGGTGGGTGCGGCTAGTCTGGGCCCCGCTGCCGCCGCTCCCCCCGCCGCGGCGGCCGAGTGCTGCGAAAGTCAAAGCTTCGGCGGGGGCTGAGGGGAGACGGTGATGGGTTTGCTGCGGTCGGTCGTGCTCGCCGGAGGAGGCACCGGCGGTCACATCTATCCGCTGCTCGCCTTCGCCGACGCGGTGAAGCGGCACTTCCCCGAGGTGCGGATCACCACGCTGGGCAGCCCGAAAGGCATGGAGAACGAGCTGATCCCGCCGGCCGGTTACGACCTGCGCGTGATCCCCGCGTTCCAGCTCCCGCGGTCGGTCAACCTGAACCTGCTGCGCACCCCGGACCGGATGTGGAAATCGGCCCACGCGGCCGGCAAGATCCTCGAAGAGGTGCAGGCGGACGTCGTGGTCGGCTTCGGCGGCTACGTGTCGGTCCCGGCCTATCTGGCGGCTTGGCGGCGGGAGCTGCCGATCGTGATCCACGAGGTCAACGTGCCGCCGGGGGTGGCCAACCGGATGGGCATGAAGTTCACCAAGAACATCGCGGTCGGCTTCCCGCAGCAGCCTCAGATGGCCGAGTCGCTCAGGGACGCCCGGGTGGTCGGCGTCCCGCTGCGGACGGCGATCTCGCACCTCGACCGGGCGGCGCTGCGGGCCGAGGCGCTCTACCACTTCGGGCTGCGCCCCGACCTGCCGGTGCTCTTCGTCTCGGGCGGCTCGTCCGGCGCCCGCACGATCAACCTGGCCGTCGCCGAGGCGGCCAAGCGGCTGGCCCACTCCGGCATCCAGGTACTGCACGTGCAGGGCGGCCGCAACGACCCGTTCGACGTGCCGGCCGACCTGCCGGTCCCCTACCGGGTGTTGCCGTACCTCTCCGACATGCAGCTCGGCTATGCCGCGGCCGACCTCATGCTCTGCCGCAGCGGCGCGATCACGGTGGCCGAGACGACCGCGCTGGGTGTGCCCGCCGTCTACGTGCCCTACCCGTTCAGCAACCAGGAGCAGAAGCGCAACGCCCTGCCGGTGGTCGAGGCGGGCGGCGGCATCCTGGTCGACAACGCCGAGCTCACCCCCGACTGGATCGAGCAGCACATCATCCCGCTGGCGCGGGACCGGCAGCGCCTCGCCGCGATGGGCCAGGCCGCTTCCCGGTACGGTCGTCGCGACGGTGACGAGGCCCTGCTCGAATTCGTTCTGGAAGCGGTGGCCAAGGCCCGATGACCTCTGTGATCAAGGGAGTGGACCAGTGAACACCGCGGAGCTGCGACCGGCCGGCGAGTTGACCGCCGAGGACCTGGGCAGTGTGCACCTCATCGGCATCGGCGGGGTGGGCATGGCCGGGTTGGCCCGGCTGCTGCTCACCCGCGGCGTCCCGGTCTCGGGTAGCGAGCTGCGCGAGTGGCCGGCGCTGGCCGGACTGCGCGCGCTCGGTGGCACGGTCCACATGTCCCACGTCGCTGAGAACCTCGACGGCGTCGACACGGTCGTCTACTCCACCGCCATTCCGTACGAGCATCTCGAGCTGGTCGAGGCACGCCGGCGCGGGCTGCGCGTGCTGCACCGCTCCGAGGCGCTCGCGGCCGCGATGACGAACCGGCAGTCGATCGCGGTGGCCGGCACACACGGCAAGACCACCACGACCTCGATCATGACGGTGATCCTGCAGCATGCCGGGCAGGACCCGTCCTTCGTGATCGGCGGCGAGATCAGCGAGGCCGGGTCGAACGGCCACCACGGCAGTGGCCCGCACTTCGTGGCCGAGGCCGACGAGAGCGACAAGTCGTTCCTGATCTACCGGCCGCACGTCGCGATCATCACGAACATCGAGGGCGACCACCTCAACAACTGGGGCGACCTCGACGCGCTCAAGGCCGGCTTCCAGCAGTTCGCCGAGCTCACCGCGGCCGACGGCTTCGTGGTCACCTGCGCCGACGACCCGGGCACGCAGGGCCTCATCGCCGAGCTGCGGGCCAACGGCCGGACCGTGTACACGTACGGGGAGTCCGCCGACGCCGACCTGCGCATCGGCGAGGTGGTGTCCAGCGTCAGCGGGGTGCGCTACTCGGCGGAGATCGACGGCCGGCCGCTCGGCGAGATCAAGCTGGCGCTGCCCGGCAAGCACATGGGGCTCAACAGTGCCGCCGCCGTGCTGACCGCGCTCCGCCTGGGCCTGCCGCTCGACAAGATCGTCGAGGCGCTCGCGTCCTTCCCCGGGGTGCGGCGGCGCTTCGAGCGCAAGGGCATCGCGGCCGGCGTGCGCGTCTACGACGAGTACGCGTACCACCCGACCTCGGTCGAGGCCGCGCTGCGCACGCTGCGCGAGGTGGCCGGCGACGGGCGGCTGGTGGTGGTCTTCCAGCCGTACCGGGTCTATCGCACCCGTGACCTGCAGGCCGAGCTGGCCCGCGGGCTGGCCCTCGCCGACCAGGTGATCTGCATGGAGGTCTTCGGGCCGGGCGAGGTGCGCGGGCCGGGCGAGGGCGGGGCGGCGCTGACCGCGGCGATCGACCTGCCCGCCGACCGCAAGGTGTTCGTGCCGGACTGGGAGGACGTGCCCGCCGAGGTCGTGCGGCGCAGTCGGCCGGGCGACGTGGTGGTGACGATGGGCGCTCCGCCGATCTCCCTGATGGGTGACGAGCTGCTGGCCGCGCTGGACCTCGACGACAGGTCCTAGGAGGAATATGAGCGGGGGGCGCAACTGGCGGCTGGTGCGGGCCGACACCGACGCGGTGCCGTCGTCCGCACGCCGTTTCATGGCCCGCGCCCGCCAGCGCCGGATGCGTGCCGCGCTGCCCTGGGCCGTCGCCGCGGGGGTGCTGCTGCTGGTCGGGGGAGTGACCTGGCTCGTCTACGGCACATCGCTCTTCGGCGTGCGGGAGGTCGAGGTCGTCGGCGTCCAGCTGCTTGACTCGTCGCAGGTCGAGCAGGCGGCCGCCGTGCCCGACGATCAGCCGCTGGCCCGGGTCGACCTCGACGGGGTGCGTGCGCGGGTGCGCGACCTGCCGCCGGTGGACCGGGTGGTGGTGCGCCGCAGCTGGCCGTCCACGCTGGTCATCGAGGTCGTGGAGCGTACGCCGGTGGCCGCCGTGCCCCAGGACGGCCAGTTCCAGGTGATCGACCGGGCGGGCGTGCCCTATCGCACGGTGCGGGAGCAGCCCGCGGGCCTGCCGCTGGTGCGGGTCGACTTCCCGGCGAAGTCCGATGTGAACACGCTCTCGGCCCTGACCGTGCTCTCGGCGCTCAGCGAGGAACTGCGCGAACAGGTGCTGGCCGTCTCGGTCAAGTCCCCCGCGCAGATCCGCCTCGAACTGCGCAAGGACCGTGTCGTGGTGTGGGGCGACGACACCCAGAGTGAGACCAAGAGTCAAGTCGCGACCGCTTTGCTGAAGCAACACGGCAAGGAGATCGACGTCAGCGCCCCGTCCGTGGTCACAATCCGCTAACATCTACACTTAGCGGACATCCGCCTCGAAACGTCGTAAGTTGACAGAGGTTACGGCTCGAGCGGATTTTCGCCACGTAAGCGGGCGCCGACACGCCGCGCCGGGTCTTTGGTTGAGGTCGAAACTCCGCTTACGTTTCCACGAAGAGGCTGAGTGGTTGACATAACCCTAAGCCTCTAGTAGAGGGTGAGGGTTTCCTCGCCCTCCCTTGTACGGCTGCGAATGTCGAAGATGCGGTTCTGGCCGGACCGCACGGGGCCCACGGCATTCGCCAACCCTGGAAGGGAAGGCTGAGCCCATGACACCTCCCCACAACTACCTGGCGGTCATCAAGGTCGTCGGGATCGGTGGCGGCGGCGTGAACGCCGTGAACCGCATGATTGAGGTCGGGCTCAAGGGCGTCGAGTTCATCGCGATCAACACCGATGCCCAGGCGCTGCTGATGAGCGACGCCGACGTCAAGCTCGACGTCGGCCGGGAACTGACCCGGGGGCTCGGCGCGGGCGCCAACCCCGACGTGGGCAAGAACGCCGCCGAGGACCACCGCGACGAGATCGAAGAGGTGCTCAAGGGCGCCGACATGGTCTTCGTCACCTGCGGTGAGGGCGGCGGCACGGGCACCGGCGGCGCGCCGGTGGTGGCGAACATCGCGCGGAAGCTCGGCGCGCTCACCATCGGCGTGGTCACCCGGCCGTTCTCCTTCGAGGGCAAGCGCCGCCAGGTGCAGGCCGAGGCGGGCATCGACGAGCTGCGCAACCAGTG